>JAPKZO010000009.1 GCA_026393755.1 Acidobacteriota bacterium | reverse complement strand
GGCGAATTGGTGTACTGGGTTCAAGGACGGGTTAACTACCGCGACATCTTCGACAAGTCCCATTACACGAACTTCACCGCCAGACTGTGGCTTCCTGATGGAATCTTCTCGTTCGTGTTGGAAAAGGGTTACTCCGATGGATACTAGCGCCAGCGCACACGCCAGCCCGACCGAGATGAATCCATGGTTGCGGGCGCTATGGCTGAGCGGGTAAGGCTTCACCCCCGGCAAACTCCGCGCCAAGGCAGGGGAACCGGCGCGGCGAACTAGACCACTACCTCCCCGGGACCCCGGCTCCCGGCGACACCACGATCGAGGGGAGACGCCCGAATTCGTGCAGGAATGTGCAGAACGTGCCATATTCCTTGAGGTAGAGGTGAGACGAGATGTCCATTTCCTTCCTGGCGTCCGACCTCGTGCCCGGCACGCGGGTGGTCGTGCTGGCGGGAGGCGGGATCGAAACGGCCGCGCTCATCCCCAGGCTCCTGGCTGCCGGCGCCGGCGTGATTCCGTTGCACGTGCGGTGCGGCCTTCGCTGGGAAGCGCACGAATCGGCTGCGTTGAGGCGATGTTGTGCGCGACTCACGCAACCCGTACTGGAGTCGATCGTCGAGGTCGAGTACCCCCTTCGGGAGCTGCTGTCGGCGCATTGGGGAATGAGTGGTGAAGGCATACCGCGTAAGGACGACGATCCGGGCCGCCTCGAGATCCCGCTGCGGAACATCACCCTGCTGACGGCAGCGGCGATTCGCTTCCGCGACCTGACGGACCTTGTGCTGGCCACCGGTACGACTGCCGACAATCACTTCGGCGACGGGTCGCGCGCCTTCTTCGACGCGTGTGAATCGCTGCTCGGGATGGCGACAGGGCGTCGCGTGCGGGTGCTGACGCCGTTCATTCACCTGACCAAGACGCAGATCATTCAGCAGAGCGACGTGGAGGCGCTGGCTGCGTCCTGGTCGTGCGTCGATCCGCGCGGCCATGAGCACTGCGGCCGCTGCATCAAGTGCGGACGCCGGCAGGCGGCCTTTGCCGCGGCTGGCGTGGCGGATCCAACCACCTACGCCTGCTCGCCCGGTGCGTAGGAGGGCGAGCGTCATGAGCGATACGTCCGTCCGCCACTATCTCTGGGCCGGGCTTGATTTCATGATCGACCGGGACGGCATCCCTGTGCTGCTCGATGCGAATCGATCGTCGCACATGATGACCGAGTACCTCGAGTTCTTCGGAGACGACCGTCCGTTTGCGCTGACAGCCGGGCGCATGAATCGCGCCGACGGTCCGCCTTGCCTGTTGTGGCGGCGGGGAGAGCCGCTTCCAGACGGGGGCGAGGATGCGCCGTTCATCGGACATCACCTGGCCGCACGCCTCACCATTCAGCCGGCCATCTGTGATGCTGAAGACAATCAAGATCCCCGCGCGACGCTGATCTCACGGGACGGCCGGATCGTTTCGCCCGGCAGCATCTTCCGCTGGTGGTACGGTCTGCCGTGGACCTACGAGCGGGCCGGCGTGCTGGTGGTGAATCCGAATTGCGTGTGGACAATCGTGCGCGACAAGGCCAGCTACCAGGACCATTTCGCGGGCAGCCGTCACTTCCGCGTGGCACAGTCGTTTCCCGTGGAGACGCCGCAGCAGGCCGTCGACCTGATCGCGGCGCACCCCGATCTGTTCGGGTACGGGTTCGTGTTGAAGCCGAGGGTCGGCTGGGGCGGCTACGGCGTGCAGATTGGCGATGCCGGGGACCTGCCGAGACAGTGGTTGGGCGACTACGTTCTCTGCGAACGAGTCATGCCGACGCTGCAGGAGGAACGATTCTGGGACGTGCGGGTGTTCGTGATGGACGGCGAGTATCTGGGAGGCATCCAGTACAGCAGCGCGAAACCCGTGACCAACTTCCATCAGGGAGGCGCACCGTCACGATTGGATCACGCGCTGGCCGCCAGGCTTCGCGAGCCCGCCATCGAAGCAGTCCGCCGTGTCGACAAACTGGCGGACACCATCCACCGACTTCCCGATCCGCCGCAGACGCCGCTCGTCAACGTGGTCTACTGATCGACGTCGGAAGCGCCCGTGGCGGCGTACGCCGGAATTCAGCCGTGTACCTCTCTGGACCCCGGATGCCACCTCATACGGGTGCCGCGTCGGAGCCACCGGGCTTCCACCGGCGTGGCAGACACTTGCTTCATTCGACAGGACAAGGGCCATGGAAGATACCTGAGTGGACAGACCATCTGTCAACGAAAAGAGGCAATTTGGTTCTGACAACCCCGATGAAGACTTGTCAGGCGCTTGGTGCATCTTCCAATTTGTACGGCCCAAATCTGGGAATTCTGTCAGAGTGATGGCATTGACAGACCGGCGGTGCGAGTGTAATTGTTATGCGCTGTTTTGCGAATTGGTCTGACCGATTCGTGAGGTACTATGCCTGAATTCAAAGGATCCGCTGCGACCCACCTGGTGGTGACGCATGTTCGGGGCATGCTCGATCGGGGCGAGCTCAAGGCTGGCGACCGGCTGCCGGCCGAGCGAGAACTCGCCCAGCAACTCGGGGTGAGCCGACCCAGTCTGCGCGCCGGTCTGCGATCGCTGGCGGTGATCGGGGTTGTGCAGATCCGGCCCGGTGCCGGGTCGTACATCGCGGCCGGACCGCCGGCGCTCGGCACCGACGCGCTCAGCTTCCAGGCCGCGCTGCACGGATTCACACGGGACCAGATGTTCGAGGCGCGCCTGGTGCTTGAAGTGGCTGCGGCGGGCATGGCGGCCGAGAGGGCCACCTCGGATCGACTCGTGCTCATCAGCGACGAGACCACCGGCATGTTCGCGTCGATGGACGATCCGCAGGCGTTCCTGCTGCATGACATCGCGTTCCATCGCGCGGTGGCGGCGGCGTGCGACAACCCGATCGTCTCGTCACTTGTGGATATGGTGTCGGAGTTGTTCCGGCAGCAGCGGCGCCAGACCATCGGCCGCGCCCACGACTTGAGAGAAGCGGCCGAGGAACATCGCCGTATTTATCTCGCGATCAAGGTGCACGATCCCGAACGAGCCCGCCGCATGATGAGCGATCACCTGCTGCGCGCTGAACACAGCCAGCGAACCGAAGAAGCCGAGTCGGTACCTGGCCCCAGCGAGAAACCGGAGCCATCCGCCTGACGGATCGGCTTGAGATCGCCGGGTAGGAGGGGGTAGCAGGATGACCGAGACAACGAAGGGCCGCGTGGGCCACCTGCGCTGGGTGATCTGCAGCCTGATTTTCCTGGCGACCACCATCAACTACATCGATCGCCAGATCCTGGCGCTCATCAAGGAGTTACTCGACAAGGAACTCGGGTGGAGCAACGAGCAGTTCGGCCTCGTCAATTCCGCCTTCCAGGGCGCCTATGCGGTCGGGCTCTTTGTGTTCGGCTGGTTCATCGATCGCTACGGCACCAAGATCGGCTACGCCGTCTCGATCGCGTTGTGGAGCGTGGCGGCGATGTCGCACGCGCTCGTGGCGTCGGTGGGCGGGTTCTTCAGCGCACGCGTCTTCCTGGGCGTGAGCGAGGGCGGCAACTTCCCGGCAGCCATCAAGGCCGTGGCCCTGTGGTTCCCGAAGCGCGAACGGGCGCTGGCGACGGCCATCTTCAATTCGGGGACGAATGTGGGAGCCATCGTGGCGCCGGCGCTCGTGCCGGCGATCGCGTTTTCGCTGGGATGGCGCTGGGCGTTCATCTTTGCGGGCATCATGGGCTTCCTCTGGATGCTGCTGTGGATCCCGTTCTATGACGTCCCGGAGAAGCGCGCCAGGTTGTCGAAGGCCGAACTGGATTACATCAACAGCGACCGGGACGAGAGCGGGTCGGGCAGCGTGCCCATCGGCTGGCGGCGCGCGCTCGGCTACCGGCAGACCTGGGCGTTCATCGTCGCGAAATTCATGACCGACCCGGTGTGGTGGTTCTTCCTGATCTGGCTGCCCGATTACTTCAAGGCGACCCGCGGCCTCGACATCAAGCACAGCTGGGTGCACTTGGTGACAATCTACGTGATCGTGACGATCCTCAGCATCGCCGGCGGGTGGCTGACGGGGCAACTGCAGAACATGGGCTGGAGTGTGACGCGGGCGCGGAAGTCCGGGATGTTCCTGTTCGCGCTGTGCGTCCTGCCGATTCTCCGGGTCACCCAGGTGGGCGACTGGCCTGCAGTACTGCTGATTGGATTGGCCGGCGCCGCTCACCAGGCGTGGTCGGCGAATCTGTTCACGACGGCATCCGACACCTTCCCGAAGAAGGACGTCGGCACCATTGTGGGCTTGGGCGGGATGGCCGGTTCGATTGGCGGCATCCTGTTTCCCTGGTTCTCCGGCAAGCTGCTCGACCAGTACAAGCTGGCCGGCAACGTGACGGGCGGCTACGCTATCCTGTTCGCGATTTGCGCGTCGGCGTACCTCTCGTCATTTGTCGTTCATCATCTGCTGGCGCCGAAACTCGAACCTGTGTCGTTTGACGACCGGCCCGCTCGCGGGATCTGACGATGAACGCGTTTCTGGACGACAACTTCCTGCTCGAGAGCGAATGCGCGATCGAGCTGTACCACCGGCACGCCAGGGACGTGCCGATCATCGACTTTCACTGCCACCTCTCGCCCGAGCAGATCGCGACCAACCACCGATTCCGTTCGATCACCGAGATCTGGCTCGACGGCGACCACTACAAGTGGCGGGCCATGCGGGCCAATGGCGTCGCCGAGCGCTTCTGCACCGGCGACGCGTCCGACTGGGAGAAGTTCGAGGCGTGGGCGCGCACCGTGCCGGATGCCATCAGAAGTCCTCTCTATCACTGGACCCACATGGAATTGCGTCGGCCGTTTGGGGTGGACGCGCTCCTCTCGCCCGCGACGGCGCGGGCGGTGTTCGACCGCTGCAACGAGCGATTGCACGAGGACGGGTTCACGACGCTCGGATTGTTGCGCGGCTTCCGTGTGGCCGTCGTCTGTACCACCGACGACCCGGTCGATTCGCTCGCGCATCATCAGACGCTGGCGGCACGATCCGATCCCGACACCCGTGTCTATCCGACATGGCGGCCCGACAAGGCGCTGGCCGTCGAGAACCCGGAGGCGTTCAACGCCTGGGTCGCGCGTCTCGAGCAGGCATCGGGAAAAGCCATCGGCGGGAGCCTGACGTCGCTTCTGGACGCGATAAAGTCACGACATGACTTCTTCCACGAGATGGGATGCCGCGCGTCCGACCACGGTCTCGAGACGATGTACGCCGAAGGCTGGACTGATGTCGAGGTTGGCGCGTCGTTTGAGCGGGTGCGGGCCGGTCGCGTGCTCGATCCGGGCGCGGCGATCAAGCTGAAATCGGCGTTGCTCTATACGCTGGCGCGGCTCGACCACGCACGCGGCTGGGTTCAGCAGTTCCACCTCGGCGCCCTGCGCAACAACAACACGCGGCTGCTTCGGACGCTCGGGCCGGACACGGGCTTCGACTCGATTGGCGACTTTGAGATCGCCCGGCCGCTGTCGAGGTTCCTCGACCGTCTCGACGACACCAACCAGCTCGCCAAAACGATCCTCTACAACCTGAACCCGCGCGACAACGCGCTGATGGCGGCGATGATCGGCAACTTCCAGGACGGCACGGTCCCCGGCAAGATGCAGTACGGATCCGCCTGGTGGTTCCTGGATCAACTCGACGGGATGAAAGCGCAGATGGACGCGCTATCAAACATGGGACTCCTCTCGCGTTTTGTGGGGATGGTGACCGATTCGCGCTGCTTCCTGTCGTACTCCAGGCACGAGTACTTCCGGCGCCTGCTGTGCAATGTGATCGGCGACGACGTTCGGCGGGGCATGCTGCCCGATGATCGGGATCTGCTCGGCCGGTTGGTGCGCAACGTCTCATTCGACAACGCGCGCGACTATTTCGGCTTCCCGCTCGGCCGCACCGGGCGGAACTGAGTGCCCCGATTCCTAATTATGGCAACGTGGTCGTAATTAGGAATCGGGGCACTAAGCGTGTGGCGAAAGTGGGTCGGGTCACTTTGCGCGCCCGACAAGCGACCCGACCGATGTGTCGGACACGGAGGGACCGATGAGAGCGATGGTCCTGATGCTCGTGATGCTGTCGTGTGTGGTGGCTGCCGACGCACAGGAACCGCGGCGGCCCAGAATCGTGGGCATCGCGCACGCCGCGCTCTACGTCCACGACATCGAGAAGTCGCGCGCGTTCTACGAGACGTTCCTCGGGTATGACGAGGCCTTCCCCCTCAAGAATCCTGACGGCACGCTCTCGCTCACATTCATCAAGATCAACGACCGGCACTACATCGAGTTATTTCCGGAACGCGAAGCCGGAAGCGATCGACTGGCTCACATCGCCGTCGAGACCAACGACGCCGAAGGGATGCGCCTGTATCTGAAGGCGCGCGGCATCACCGTGCCCGACAAGGTCAGCAAGGGGCGGATCGGCAACACCAGTTTCAACGTGAAAGACCCGGACGGCCACACGCTGGAGTTTGTGGAGTACGAACCGACCGGCATGCCGGCCCTGGCGAAGGGGCAGTTGATGACCGGTGACGCGGTGTCACGCGACATGCGCCACCTGGGGATCCTGGTGGGTGCGCTAGACCAGGCAGTGAGCTTCTACGGGGACGTCCTGGGGTTCAAGGAAACGTGGCGAGGGAGCCGAGACGGCAAAGAGCTCAGCTGGGTCAACCTGCAGGTGCCGGACGGCGACGACTACGTCGAGTTCATGCTCGGTCGGGATCTGCCGGAACCGGCGAAGCGGGGCAGCCAACATCACATCGCGCTATTCGTGACGGACATTGCGAAGGCCGAGGCCACGCTGAGGGCGCGGGCCGGACGCGCCGGCTATACGCAGACGATGGAGGTCCGGACGGGCATCAACCGCAAGCGCCAGCTCAATCTCTACGATCCGGATGGCACGCGCAGCGAGCTGATGGAGCCGGACTCGGTTGACGGTAAACCCGCCCCGTCGTCTACCGCCCCGCCACCGAAGAAGTAGCGTCAGGAGACGATGGGCTTGATCGTCCGGGAACCGGCCAGCGACAGTTGTGCGCGGACATTGTCGAACATCGGTTCGTCTCGGTACGTGCCCAGGATCGCCCCGCCCGATCCCGCAAACTTGGCGCTCGCGCCGCAGCGCCGCGCGATCTCGATCTGATCGATCTGCCACGGCGGAAGCTGGTAGATGCTACGGCGTGTGTCGAAATTCTCGTTCATCAGCGCAGCCAGCGCCTCGGCATCGCCCGCCAGCAGCGCGTCGCGTCCCTGGGCAGCCAGGCCCGCGAAGTGCGTCATCGCCTGGATTACCTCCGGTTCGCCGCGGTTGAAGCGTTCGCGGATGTTGTTGTGAAACACTTCCGTCGGTTCGCTCAGCGCGTCGTGGTACGCCAGGTACATGTTTGGCAGGAGGGCGGGATCGAGCCGTTCGTAATGATAGGAGGGCAGTCCCTCGACGATCCGTTCGCAGCGTCTGTCGAAGTCCATGTAGACCAGGCCTTCGTAGACCTGAATGACGCGGTCCTGGAGTCCGGCGGCGATGCCGAGTTCCTTCTGCTCAACCCGCAGCACAAAGCTCGGCTGGGCTTCGATGGGAATCCGGATACCGTAGAAGTCCATCAGGCTGCGGAGGGTGGCCACGATAATCGCGCTCGACCCGGCCAGCCCGACCTGTCGCGGGATGTTCGTCTGATAGCGAACCGAGAAGTTTCGCTCGTGAAGTGTCAGCTTGCGGCTCTGGCAGTACTCGACGAACTGTTTGATCGTCGCCTTGATGAGCCGGATGCCGCCGTAGTAGCCGTGCAGGCGCACATCGCGCGCAAGGTCGTATACCGATCCGAACGTCGCCCGATCGCCTTCGGCCAGCACGATGTCGACCGAATCCCATTCGTACAACACCACCTCGGCACAGAAATTCCTGACGCTGATCGAAATCGTCTTGCCGTGGTACCCGTCCGAGGGGTTGCCGACGAGGCCCGCCCGCGCGTAGGCGCGGTTACGCGTGAGGAACATGGAGCAGTTCCTCCAGCCGGCGCCGGAGCGCCGGACCGAACTTCGCATCGGCGAGGGCGAACTCGACAAACGCTTCGAAATAGGACTCGAAGTTCCCGATATCGTACCGGCGTTCATCATGATGCAGCCGCACGCCGTACACGCGGCCACCGTCGCGCAACAGTGATCGAATCGCGTCGGTCAGCTGAATCTCTCCATCCTTGCCTGGAGAGGTCCTGGCGAGCGCGTCGAAAATCAGGGGCGAGAGCACGTAGCGGGCCGCGATGGCCAGGTTGCTCGGGGCCTCGTACCTGGCGGGCTTTTCGACCAGGTCGGCCACTTCGAAGACGTCTCCGCTGGTTCGCGGCCGCGCGATGCCGTAGTTGGAGACGTCGGCGTCGGGCACCTCCTCAAACGCGATGACGGCCACCGCGTGGTTGTCGACGAATTGACGAGTCATCCGCCCAACCACATCGGATTCGGCGTGCATCCCGATGATGGAATCTCCCAGGGCCACGACGAACGGCTGGTGGCCGACCAGTGCCCGGGCGCACAATACCGCGTGTCCAAGGCCAAGCAACTGGCGCTGGCGCGTGTAGAAGTACTGGACCGCGGTCCGGTCGAACTCCAGTTCGGCCAGCAGCTCCTCTTTGCCTGTCTCGCGCAGGGTCTGAATCAGTTCGCCGTTCAGATCAAAGTGATTCTCGATCGAGGTCTTGCCCGGCCCCGTGATGAACAGCATGCGCTTGATCCCGACCCGGGTCAGTTCTTCGACGACGTACTGCACGACCGGCTTGCGCCCGACCGGCAGCATTTCCTTGGGTTGCGACTTCGTGGCCGGAAGCAATCGCGTACCGAGACCGGCGACGGGAACCACGGCAATATCGATGTCCATCAGTGTGAATCCGTCCACGCGACAACGCGCAGGGGCCGTGACAGGAGGAGCGCAGAGAATTCTATCAACATCAAGGTGTGGAGGGCACCTCCACCCAAAGAAGCGGATGGCGGACCGGCAGATTTCTGATGACCTCCTCGGTGGTGGGCGACGAATTGAGCGAAGCCCACAAGTCGAGGTACGCGCCCTCATTCAGCCCGAGCCCCGCAAACAACAGGCTGGGATGCCTGACAGGCCACTCGTCGAAGTACATCACATCCTTCGGAAACGGCCAGGCGGCCTTGTTCTTCATGTATGGGAACAGAAAGGCCATGCCTTTCCGAATCCCCCGGCCATCGGGGAGCGCGAACGTCCAGAGGGAGTCGTTCGGCGTCGACACGATCTGGCAGATGGTCGCGAAGGCGTCGAGGTTGAAGAGCGAATAGCCATACGGCTTGGTGCGCTTGATTTCGAGAGGGAAGCTCCCGTCAGCGGCCATCTGACCGGGCAGCAGCACGTCCTTGTACCGTTTGCGACAATCATCGAGTATGGCGGTGTTGCCAGTGAGGTGCGCGAACGCCGCCACCTGCATCACCCAGCAGGTACCGTGATTGTTCTTCGCATTCCGCTCGTCGATGCCGTACTGATGAGTGGTCAGCCACGCGAGATACCGAGAGAACCAGTCCTTGATGCCCGCGATGTCCGCCGGTCGGGCCGATGTCGAGATCGAGAGCCGTTCGGTCGCCCGCGCCACCTCAACCAGATGAATCGTATCGATGATGCCGGTACCCCGCCCCGTCGCCTTCTTGCAGATCGCCTGCGCGTACAGCAGATTCGGGTTCATCCGCGTGGCTTCGTCGATGAACCACGCGCGCAAGTGGATGATGGCGTGCGCGGAGAACCGCTCGTCACGAGTCAGCACGTATGCGGAGGTCAGCGTGGAGACGTGCTCGCTGAATCTGATCATCGCCCGGCGATGGTCTACGAAATTGTCCGGGTTCGACATCCCGTCACGCTGGATGTACGGACCGCCTGGATTCACCGGATCCGGCCACCAGTAATCGCCTTCGGAAGAGAAGTCGTGAAGCCCCCCCGCGCTCCGGGGCGAGTGAGAAGCGGTCACTGTCACCGGCGCTTCTTTCAGGTACGCCTCGGCGGCCTGGAACACACGCCGCCGGTCGGCTTCGGTCAGAGCGAATCGACGAACGTCCGGAATCGGTGGCTCATCCGGCCGCCAGACGTCAACGCTGACGGTTCCCATTTGCGCTCCAGGATCGGCCGCGCCGCTCGTGGATCCCGAACCGGCCGTCAACCAGAGCACCGCCGCGCCCGCACCAATGACGCCAATTCCCAGTCGTGTCACGCAGCCTCCGCGGGCCGAAGCATATGCTGTCGGCCGCGTTCTGAGCATCGGGAAACCCATCTGACCGACGCGCGTGTCGCCGCGCTTGCGGGCGTCACCTTGCGGGCTGGCCCGCGAGACGTTGGCGGTAGAAGTCCTTTAGGGCAAAGAACGCCTTCTTCTTCTCTCCCTTGTCCGACACGAGGCCCTTACGATTGTAGTTGTCCTGAATGCCCGGCAGCACCCGGCGGGGCGACCGGAAGTCCATGAGGATCCACGGGCTCGCGCCCCGCAGGAAGTCGATCTTCTTCAGCATCTCGAACTGGTGCTGATACAGATTCTCCTGGTACTCCTCGGTCCAGCGCTCATCGACGCCGCCGTGGAGACCGGCGCGGGCGTCACCGCCGAACTCGCTCATGACAAGGGGCTTGTCGTAGACGGTCTTCCACGTAATCGCGTCGGCGTCCTCGGGCGTGCGCTCGTACCAGCCTACGTATTCGTTGCACCCGAGCACGTCGAGCACCTTGCCGAGCGGGTCGTCGATGACCTTGGTGTTGCGGTCGGTGTAGTGCGTCTCGAGCGCCGCGGTCACAGGCCTGCTGGGATCCAGCCGGTGCGCGGTCGTCACCAGCTCGGTCATGAACGCCAGACGGGCCGGCGTCAGCGGCGTCTCGTTGCCGACCGACCACAGAATCACGGACGCGCGATTCTTGTCGCGCCGGATCATCTCGCCGAGTTGCCGCTTCGCGTTGGCCAGCGTCGCCGGATTCTCCCAGTCGATCGTCCAGTACACCGGGATTTCGGACCAGAGGAATACGCCGGCGCGATCCGCCACGCGCGCCATATTGCGATTGTGCGGGTAGTGCGCGAGCCGCGCAAAATTGCCGTTCAGTTCCTGCACCCATCCGAGGAGCGTGGTGGCATCCTGCTCGCTCGACCCGCGCCCCGAGCGGAGCGGCGCCTCTTCGTGCATGGAGATGCCGCGCAGGAACACCGGCGTGCCGTTCACCAGGATCTCGCGCCCGCGCACCTCGATGGTGCGGAAGCCGATGCGGTCGCGGACGACTTCCCCATTCCGACCAGCGTTCCAGCCCCGGCGCATCGATTCGGATGTCGGCTGCGCCGGTCGCGTCGGTCTGGACCCGCTGCTCGACGTTCAGTTCCGGGATCCGCACCGTCACCGGGTGGGAACCCTCGCTCATCCGCACCCAGCCCTCAATGTGGCTGACCGAACCCTTGCGCAACTGAAGGAAGTAGTCCTCGAGGAAGATGGCCGGTACCTCGACCAGCTCGACGTCGCGGGTCAGCCCACCATAATTCCACCAGTCCGTCACATCGGTGGGCACCGCGTCGCGTCGCCGCTGGTTGTTGACATAGATCACCACGAAGTTCTCGCCGTCGTTCACCTGGTCCGTCACTTCGCAGTTGAAGCCAGTGAAGCCGCCTTCGTGTTCGCACACCTGCTTGGCGTTCACGTAGACGCGAGCGAGGTAGTTCGCGGCGCCCACGGCGAGAAACACCCGTTTGCTTGGCGGCTTGCGATAGGTGAACGAGCGCTCGTACCAGACCGTGCCCTCGTAGTAGAAGAGCTCCTTCTTCTGGCTGTTCCAGTCGCCCGGAACCATCAGAGTGTCGGACTTTGCGAAGCTGTATTCGACCAGGTCGCGCTTGTCGCGCGGCACCGCATTCTGGAAATAGCCGTCCGTGCGGGGCAGGTGCCGGTAGTCGTAATAGCCAGAGTCGTACGGATCGACGATGTAGTGCCACGGCCCGTTGAGGCTGATTGTCGACCGGTGCTCGATGTTGGCGATGAGGCCGGTTGGTTGCGCAAGTCCGGCCGATGGCGCGAGTCCGGCCGGTTGTCGGGTGAAGCCCACCGCGACCAGCAACAGCGGCGTCGCGAACACGGTCATACGAACGACTCGACTCATCGGCCCACCTCCTGTTGTCACCCGGTTCCTCGCGTACCCTCCGCCCGAGACAGCCGGCTCCCGAGGCGCCGCCGCCGTCTGGAGTGCCCCTCCGGTCGGACCGGTTGATTCTACGCCAAGCGCGTGTGGTCAGACCAGAAACCGGGGATAATGTATCGCACGGTCGCCGGAAAGGTCGGCACGGGTCGACGATCTGGCCGATGATCGACCGGCGTAGGGGGGCGTCCTCACATGAACCGATCAGTGTCTATTGTGGGCGGAATCCTGGCTGCTGTCCTGATGGATTCGGCGGCGCCGGCTTTGGCGCAGAGTGCGCAAGTGTCACCAACGGCGTTCAGCGCCGACATCGACCAGCGAGCCATCCTCAAGGTGATGACGGCCGCGGCCGACTGGCAGCTCGATCACCCATCCGACCATGCGCCGTACGACTGGACACAGGCGGCCTTCTACACGGGGGTGATGGCGTTCGCCGACGTCTCCGACCATCCGAAGTACTTCGAGGCGATGAAGGCGATGGGCCAGCGGAATCAGTGGCGGCCCGGGCTTCGGCCAGGCCACGCGGACGACTACGCCGTGATCGCCACCTACGCGAAGATCTTCCAGCGAGACCGCGACAAGACGATACTCGCGCCGGCGCTGGCGTTGTTCAACTTCCTGCTGACGCGGAAGTACGATGAGCCGCTCCTGTGGGGAAACGCCATCGAGACCCGCGAGTGGGCCTGGTGTGACGCCCTCTTTATGGGGCCGCCGGCGCTCGCGGCCGTGAGCGCGGCGACTGGCGATCGCAGGTACCTCGATCTGGCCAACCGCCTGTGGTGGAAGACCACCGACTACCTGTACGACAGGACCGAGAAGCTCTATTACCGCGACAGCCGGTATCTTGATCAGCGCGAACCGAATGGCAAGAAGGTGTTCTGGAGCCGCGGCAACGGCTGGGTCTTCGCGGGTCTGGCTCGGATGCTGCAGGATATGCCGGCCGACTATCCGGATCGCCCCAGATACGTGGCGCTCTTCAAGGAGATGGCGGACAAGATCGCATCCGTGCAGGGTGAGGACGGGTTCTGGCGGGCGAGCCTGCTGGATGCGACAAGCCTGCCGAATCCTGAGACGAGCGGAACCGGCTTCTTCACGTTCGGCCTCGCGTGGGGGATCAACAACGGCCTGTTGGACAGAACCCGCTACGAGTCCAACGTCCAACGTGGATGGGCCGCGATGGTCAAGGCTGTTCGTCCCGATGGCATGCTTGGCTGGGTCCAGCGCATCGGAGATAAGCCTGGAGCCACGACGGTGGACACGACGGAAGTGTACGGCGTTGGCGCGCTGCTCGCGGCTGGCAGCGAGGTCTACAAGATGGCGAAGTCCTCGGGTTCATGAATGCCTCAACGAGTTGATTGACTCAGGACGTCGTGGAGGAGTCGTTGATCACAGCCGTCTCTTTCCGTCAGGTAGTGCGTCGCCTGATCGTCGGTCTCGTCATGTGCGCGAGTGTGCTGCTGGGCACCGTCAACGCGGCCACAGCGGAACGTACCATCCTGAACTTCAATCCCGACTGGCGATTCATCAAGGCCGATCCAGCCGGGGCTGAGGCGGTCGGGTTCGACGATCGCGCCTGGGCCATCGTCTCGACGCCTCACACCTACAACGACATCGACACATTCGACAACTGGTCGACGCCGGGGCACCGCGGCGAGCAGATTCAATGGAGCGGCCGCACGTGGTATCGGAAGACGTTCACGTTGCCCGAATCGATGCGGGGCAAGCGGGTATTCATCGAGTTCGAGGGCGTGCGGCAGGTGGCGGAGGTGTATCTCAACGGCAGGCGGCTCGGTGTCAGCAAGACGGGATTCACGCCATTTGGCTTCGAGCTCACCCCGCACGTGAGATTCGGCGGCGCACCCAACGTGCTGGCGGTGATGTGCGATAACCGCTTCATGAAGGATCCGCTCGACGAAGCGGCGGCGGCCGCCCTGGGCACCGCGACGCAGGGCGGAAAGTCCGCACCCAACCCCAATCTCGCGCAGCTGTCGGCGAAGGTGAACGAGGCGATTCCTGGCGATCTCGAGCAGTTGTCGGCCGAACAGATCCCGTGGAACAACCCGCACTGGCATCCGGCGCACGGCGGAATCTATCGCAACGTGCGGCTCGTCGTCACCGATCCTCTGCACATTACGCTGCCGCTCTATAGCTTTCTCAAGACGGTGGGGCCGTACGTCTACGCGACCGACGTGACCGCGCAGTCCGCGAAGGTGACGGTTGAGGTGCCCGTCGAAAACGGCCGCAGCGCAGGTGTAGACCGGGTCGACATGCAGGTGGAGGTCTTCGACGCCGATCGGCGATCGATCCTCATCCTGCAGGCAGGGCCGACGTCGATGGCCGCCGGCGGGCGGTTGCGGGTGACGGCCTCCGGCAGCCTCCCGCGGCCGCGCCTGTGGGAGCCAGCCTATCCCCACCTCTATCGCGTCGTCTGCACGCTCAGGGCAAACGGCGTCACCGTCGATAGCAGCGAAGTGCCGCTCGGAATCCGGGGGATTCGCTGGGACGCCCAGGCGGGTCTGTTCCTCAACGGCCAACACTTGAAGCTCCACGGATGGGGCCAGAAGCCGACCAATGAGTGGCCTGGTCTCGGCGCGGCGCTGCCAGACTGGTTGCACGCATCCACTCTTCAATTGATGAAGCAGGCGGGCGGGAACTTCGTCCGATGGGGCCACACGGCGGGCGGTCCGTCGCTCATTGCCGCGGGCGATCGTCTCGGCCTCATCACCGATCAGCCCGGGGTCGATGGCGAGTCCGACACGCGTGCCGCCGCGTGGACACTTCGGGCTTCCGCATTTCGGGATGTGATCATCTACTTCCGCAACAACCCGTCGATCTTCATCTGGGAGGGCGGGAACCAGAAAGTGTCGAGGGAGCACGCGAAAGAACTGCGCGGCCTGATGGACATGTACGATCCGCATGGCGGTCGGGCCTACGCGCACCGCCGCGCGGATCAGGTGACGGCGGAGTTCATGGACGTGGGCATAGGCACCGAAGGCGGCCGCGAGATCGCTCGGCTTCCCGTCGTCGAAGGCGAGTACAACCGCGAGGAGTCGCCTCGCCGCGTGTGGGACGATGCCTCGCCGCCGAACTTCGGGTATCCGGAGGCGAAGGGCCAGACGTATCAGCTCACCTCCGAGCAGTTCGCGGTGAACCAGGTGGCGCAGTATGTGAAGAAACTCGGAGCGCCCGAGCACAGCGGCGGCGCCAACTGGATCTTCTCCGACTCGACCAGCGGTGGCCGCGTGGCCGTCGAAGTGGCGCGCGCCGGCGGCGAGGTTGACGGCGTGCGGTTGCCCAAGGAGGCGTACTACGTGTGCGCGGTGATGTTCCGCGGCGAGCCCGCTGTGCACATCATTGGGCACTGGACCTATCCGGCTGGGACGAAGAAGACGGTCTACGTCGCGTCGAACATGGACGACGTCGAACTCCTCGTCAACGGCCGATCGCTCGGCCATGGCAAGAGGTCGGACACGTATCTCTTTACGTTCCCTGATGTCACATGGGAGGCAGGGGAGATCAGGGCCGTTGCGTCGTCTGCGGGTAAGGCTGTCGCGACGCAGACCAAGCGGACAGCCGGGCCGGCCGCTGCGCTGAAGCTCACGCCCATCGCTGGGCCGGACGGGCTTCGCGCCGACGGGGCCGATATTCTGCTCGTCGACGTCGAGGCCGTGGACGCGCGTGGCGAGCGCGTCCCAACCGTCCAGCAGCGCGTCGATTTCGAGATGTCGGGCCCAGGCACGTGGCGCGGCGGCTACAACAGCGGCAAGATCCATTCGACCAACAACACCTATCTTGACCTTGAGGCTGGCATCAACCGCGTCGCGATTCGCGCCGGGCGAGTGGCCGGGGCGATCTCCGTGCACGCGCGCAGCCGGAGTCTCAAGGACGCCACGGCGACCGTAATGTCGCGGACGGTTGTCGTCGATGGCGGTGTCTCTGCCGTGATGCCGGCGGTGGCCACGATCGAACTGCCTGACCAGCCGCTGAGGCCTCTGGCTGGTCCCGAACCCGGCCTGGGCACGTCAGCACGGGCGTTGAAGAAGGCGTCGGCTGCGGTCGGACGTTTCATCCGATCGTTCAACTACTCGGGCCCCTCGTCCTACATCGTCCACATCGAAAGCCGCGCCGCCGATGGCAAGAACGCCTATGTCGATGTCGATTCGCCGCTCGCGGGATTGACTGACGATCTTCTGGGTGCGGATTGGGTTCAGGCCGCGAACCGGGAAAGTCTCTACGACGCCGTCGACCTGATGGAGCTGGCCGTCGTGGCCGGCAGCGTCGTGTCGATCGCGCACGACGACCGTGTGCCGCGCCCGGCGTGGCTGACACGGCAATTCACGCCGACTGCGAAGCGCATCACGGTGAACGGTCAACCGTCGAGCGTGTTCCAGCGCCGGGTCGAGCGCGACGAAAGCCTGACGCTCGGCGCCAACGTCGAAAGCGGCGCGGTGAAGGCCGCGAACATGTACGTCGTGTTCGTGAAAGCCCCATAGCTCCGGCCGCGATGGGTGGTGAAGGGCCAGGGCCGGCGCCTCGGGGGCACCCGCGTCTTCTGCATGACGCTGAACGGGCCGAGACGCATCGCTTCCTCGGCCGAACGCATCAGCGCGGACCGCGCTTCGGCATTCGCCGTCTGTTGGCCGAGCGCCGCTCGGCTTCCAGGCGCCGAGACCATCAGACATGCCGCCAGCAGAACGCGTCCGCCGCGAGCACACATACGCCGACCTCCGCAGCGGGCCCTCAACGACTCGCGCCGGTCACCGTCATGCTTCTCGTCACTTCACCGGCGACGGCGCTGGGCTCTTGACGAGGCCCGCCGACTTCATGATCTGTGCGAGGTCGTACTTGGCAGCGCGGGGCTTGCGCGCGCACATCGCGTTGGCCTCCGCATCGCCGACGAACTGCTCGAGTTTCGGATCCCACGTGAGCTTTCGCCTGAGCTTCATCCCGATCCAGGCGGCGGCACACGCCTCGAGACTGCGGGCCGCCTGATCAACAGGTGCGATCGGGTCCTGGCGCTTGGCTATTGCTTCGAGCCAGTTTCGATAGGAATTCTCGCTGGCCATCCAGCGCTTGGCGTTGGGTCCGTACGGCGCGCTCAGCAGTCGAAGGTCGCTGGCATCGAGCGACTTCCGCCCGTCCTTCTGGCCAGTGGCCCCAGGATCGCTGCTCGTCACCTGCGCGGATCCGCGCGCACAGAACACCCAGCCTTCAGTGCCCTCGAATCGGACGCCGTTCGGAAACGAGTTGTCCATGATGAGCAGCACGCCGTTGGGGTACGTCATTTCGACGTGATATGTCTCGTGCACCGTCCACACATCTCCGGTCATGAAGTCGGCGCGAGCCTCGATGCTCGTCGGCCCGCTCAATTCCATCCCCATGCCCCAATGGGCGATGTCCATGTGGTGCGCGCCCCAGTTGGTGATCATCCCGAGACCGAAGTCCTCGGTCGTAATCCAACCGGGCCGGCCATACCCCTCCTGGGGGTGCACGCGATCTTCCATGTACGGCTGCTGCGGCGCCGGACCGAGCCACGTCTCGTAGTCGAACGTCGCGGGCACGGGCTGGGCTATTGGCGCCTGTCCTTTCGGCTTGTCCTGGCCAATCCCCACCCTGATGGTCTTGATCTGCCCGATCCTTCCGTTGCGCACCGCTTCGGTGGCAATGCGGAACGTGTTCCATGGTTGTGACGACCGCTGCTGGCTGCCCGTCTGAAGAATGCGTCCCTTGGCGCGAACGGCCGTGCGCAGCGCGATGGCCTCGGCAATGTCGTACGTCAGGGGCTTCTGCACGTGCAGGTCCTTGCCGGCCAGCACCGCCTCAACCGCGACAATCGCGTGCCAGTGATCCGGCGGGGTCACGATCACGGCGTCGATGTCTGGCCTGGCCAGCACCTCGTGGTAGTCGCGGTACGCCTTGACGTCCACGCGACTCTCGCCCTTGGCCTTGTAGAACTGCTCGACCTCGGCCCGCGCCTGTTCCAGGCGCTTCGCGTCGAGATCGCATACCGCCACCATGCGGCAGAGGTCGTGCGCCATCGTGCCGCGCAAATCCTCGGTGCCCATCCGACCGCAGCCAATCTGCGCCACGTTGATCCGGCGGCTCGGTGGAGTCTGCGCGCCGAACAAGTACGTGCGAGGAATGAACGTCGGCAGGAACAACCCGGCGGACGCGGCGATGGACGTCTTCAGAAACCGGCGCCGCGACGCCTCGCGCTCGCTGCGTGATGAATGTGACATGTGCCCTCCGTTCCCTCGACCGGCCTACTTCAGTTCGCGAATCTTGATCGATCGAAACGACACCCGGTTACCGTGGTCCTGCAGCAGAATGTGCCCCTTGGGTGCCTCGCCGAACTTTGGCCAGACCACATACTTGCTGTGATCCACCAGCGCTCGCCACATCTGCGTGGCGCGCTCGTACTCGACCGTCTTGAACCCGTTGAGCCAGTGCTCGACATGTTTCCCCTGGACGATAATCCGCGCACGGTTCCACTCGCCGACGCCATTGAACCGGATGTTTTGTGGCGGAATCAAGTCGTAGAGGCCGGCATTCTTCCGGTTGCCGTTGACCCCCAGCTTCGCGTCGGGGTGCACGTCGTCATCGAGAATCTGGAACTCGCACCCGATCGAAGAGCCCGCCCCCTTGTTCAGCGTCGTGTCGACGAAGTACTTGACGCCGCTGTTGGCGCCCTTCGTGATGTTGTAGTCCACGATCAGTTCGAAGTTCTCGTACTGGTCAACCGTGACGATGTCGCCGCCTGCCGTGGATTCCTGGCCACCGGTTTCGTCAACCGCCAGCACGCCGTCCTTGATCTCCCATCCGCCTGTGGGGAAGGTGTCCGACTTCGCGCCGCGCCACCCGGCTTTCGAGGTGCCGTCCCACAGCAGTGTCCAGCCCTCCTTCTTCTCACGGACGGTCAGCGTGTTCGGGATGTAGTTGAACTGCGGCGTGTCGCCCTTGTCGGCCGTCCGGTTCGCTTCGAGATTCTGCGTGAGGATACGGATGTTGCGGAACCGGATGAGTTCTCCCGTCTTCTTCTCGTCCGATCCGATTGAATGAACCTGCAGGCCGAGGATCCCGGTCGGTGAGAGGTCGTCCACGATGTTCGCGCAGGGAACGCCGTTGAGCCAGGTTCGGATGGACGTGCCGATGGCCTCGACGCGGAACCTGTTCCACTCACCCATCTTGAACGCGTTGCGTGCGGCGTCCTGGCCGACCAGGGTGTGGAGCCACCCCCGGCGAGCCTCGTCGTAGATCCCGCCGCTCCATGCCCGATCCGACGGGTCGATCTCGACCTGGTAGCCGTGAACGCGCCCGTTCTTGATGGCCGGATCGGCGGTGCTTCGAAGCTGCATCCCACTGTTCAGATTGGTCGCGACCCATACGTCGTACTCGAGGATGAAATCGCCGAAGCGTTCCTTCGTGCACAGGAAGCTGTTGGGCGACTTGACGACGGTCCGGCCGGTGATCGTCCCATCCTCGACGGTGAACGGAGCCGTTCCGTTGCACTGATACCAGCCGTCGAGGCTCTTCCCGTTGAAGAGCGGCCGCCAACCGCCGTCTTGCGCGACGACTGGAACGGCCAGCAGCACACATGCGAGCGCAACAGCCAGAATCGTTTTCATCGACGGACTCCATGAAGGCCGAGCAATTCCGGATCCGGATAATCGGGTCATTATGGACTGGGGGGGCTCGAGACACCGCCTGGCCGCACGGACGCCAGGCGATCCCCTGTCGAAACGGTGACGGGCCAGAACCCCGTCGGCCTCCTCGATTTCGAAGACGGCCGGCAGGAGCCTGGCCCGCGCCACTTGTCTCAGCGGCCCGCGACGGGTCCGCAGATGACACTCGGTTTCAACACCCGTCTTGGCGGCCGACTAGCCATCCGCTGACGGAGGTTCTGAGCCCGTCCCTAGAACGTCACCCGGAACCCGAGCTGAATATTGCGAGGCGGCTGCACCGCGGTGATCAACCCGAATCCCGACCCCGACAGGTTGGTCGCCGGGTTCTGGAACTGAACCATGTTGAACGCGTTGAAGAAGTCCGCCTGGAACTGGGCCTTGACCGTTCCCTTGAGCGGGATCTGCTTACGCAGAGAGATGTCCCAGTTGTAGTACGACGGTCCCCGCACCTGGCCTCGCGCCGAGTTGCCCAGCCGATCAGCCGGGGCAACCGCGAACGCGACCGGATCGATGTACGACACGACGCCCGCAGCTGAAATCACTGGCGCACCCGCCAGGTACGGGTCGGTTCCGAGGTAGTCGGCCCGGCGGCCAATCACCTGCGTCCCGGTGATGGTGATCGGCCCGCCAGACTGGTACCGAGCGATCCCGGAGATCTCCCACCCGCCAAGCGTATAGCCCAGGAGGTTCCTCTCGTTGCGGAAGAACGGCACCCGGTATGTCCACGTGCCGACAAATACGTGCCGGCGATCGTTGTCGCTCGGCCCGTAGTTGTAGGCGAGCGGGGCGACGCCGGAATCAGGGTTGTCCCCGTTGCCGCTCCCGTTGTCCATCGCCTTCGACAGCGTATAGTTCAACGAGAAGTTCAGATCACCTCGGCGCTTGCTGAGGAACACCTGCAGCGAGTTGTACGTCGAGCTCGCATCCGACAAGCGCATCAGGATCGACGTGTAGCCCTTATAGGGCCGCAGGTAGTCGATGCTGTACTTTGCCCCGACCGCATTGGCCGCAATGTCGGTGAAGGTCGGATAGTTGATGTCGGGCTGCCGAATCTGCTGCTGGCCCTTGGCGCCCACGTATGTCACCTCGGCGAACAAGCCCCACAACCCCAGGTCGCGCTGCACGCCGATGTTGTAGTTCCAGACGCGCGGGATCTTCATGTTCGGATCGAGCGCGTTCATGCTGGCCCACGGTGTAATGGGCGGCACTGTACCGGCCTGGATGTTCGACAGGTTACCCATCAGGTACGAGGAACTCAAGGAAAACGGCGGGTTGTTGACCAGCGCAAAGTACAGATTGCCTTCCGGCCGGTCGTAGAAGAGGCCCGCGCCGCCGCGGACCACGGTGCGCTTATCGCCAAACGGCGTGTACGCAAAGCTGAAGCGCGGCGCGAACAGATTCTGGGTGTTGTAATAGCCTGGATACTTCGCGTTTGGAACCGTCGCCACAGCCGGGCTGTTGGCATTCGGCACGTTGGCAACCTGATCGCTCGGCACGGCGCCGGGCCTGGTCAGGCCGTTGTACCGATTGCCGGTGCCCGCGACGATGGTCCCATTGGTGTTCATCGTCACCGCCTGAGCGGCGCTGTACAAGGCCGGGTCGAAGCTGGTCGTGTTGTTCCCGAGCGTGGAGGTCGGCATCTGCCACGCGTAGCGAACACCAAATTCGACGCTCAGTTGCTTGTTCACGCGCCACGCGTCGGACACGAACGCCTCGCGCTGCCAGAACCGGAAGTATCCCATCGGGTCGAGTTGAGCCTCGTTGTAGTTGTAGAAGTTCCCCAACAGCACATCGGCGAAGGCGTTGCCGCTGGTGATCGTGTTGCTGTTCGTCTGGAACGTCAGGACGCCCGCGTAACCGGAGCGGCCGTTCTGATCCTTGCCATTACGGACCACCATGACGCCGCCCTGGACGGTGTGCGCGCCCTTGATCCACGTCAGTTTGTCGCTGAACGAGTAGTCCCACGTCGGCGAGATGAGCGACTGCGCCGCACCTCGGAACGAGGCGAAGTTCGTCACGTTCACGTCCGGAATGCTGTTCTCGTACCGTCCGCCACCCGTGTACACCTGCGCGAACTGGAAGCCGTAGGTGTCGCGCTTCCACGTATCGCCCACCGGAGGAATGATCTGGCCGTTGGCCGAGTAATTGAATTTCGCTTCATTGACCAGGTTTCCACCAATCGTCCAGTAGTGATTGACCTGGACGTTCCGGCCTGGGCGCATGCGCTCGGTCGGCACCGTTGGCAGCTGGGACGTGATGAAGGTCCCCCCCGGATCAATCAGATCGTAGTGGTCGAGCACCAGACGACCGGTCAACCGGTGCGACCCACTCGGCTGGAAGTCCAACCGCGCCATCTCCTGTCGGAAACGGAACGGATTCGGGTCCATAAACAGCGCGTTGTTGGTCGTCGGCGTGTCCGTGTACGACGAGGCTTTCAGCGCCATGGCCGCGTAGACGCTCGCAATCGCCTTGCCGTCGGCCGTGATCATGTTCGGTGGAATGATGTTGCCTTGGAACGCGAGCCCGGTGGACGGGTCCTTGAGAGACGTCGCCAGAGAGCTGAAGTCGCCGTTTCGCATGGCACTGTTCGGTATGGTCCGGAACGTCGGCGCCGTAAAGCGATCGATCTTCTTCCACTCAACGCCGCCGAAGAAGAAGAGTTTGTCCTTGAAGACGGGGCCGCCAAGACTGAAGCCGTAGTTGTCGTACTTGAGCGATGGCTTCGCCACGTGCTTCAGGTTCGCAAACCAGTCGTTGGCGTCGAACTTGTCGCGGCGGAGATACTCGTAGACCGATCCCTTGAACGTGTTGGATCCGCTCCGCGTGACCACGTTGATCGCCGCGCCGGAGTTGCGTCCGTACTCCGCCGAGAAGCTCGCCGTCTTGATGCTGACCTCTTCGATGAAGTCGACGCCGACGTTGCTGATCTGGCTGTTATTGCTGCCAGAGTCCATGTTGAATCCGCCGTCCACGGTCAGCGAGTTGGCGTTGCCCCGGCTCCCGTTGATGGACATGTTGATGCCAAGTCCGGTCATGATGTCGAGCGCGTTCATGTTGCCCTGCATCACCGGCGCGCCCGGGATCAAACTGGCCAACTGCAGATAGTTGCGGCCGTTGAGCGCGAGATCCTGCACCTGCGCCCGGTCAACATTGCGCGCGACCTCTCCCGATACGGTGTTGACCGTTTCAGCACCAACCGTGACCTGCACCGTTTCGCTGAACTGTCCCACTTCGAGATTGAAGTCCGCCGTCAAGCGCCCGTCAGCACTGAGCACGAACCCCGACTTCGACGCCTTCTTGAAGCCCTGCAGTTCGGCTCCAACGGTGTAGTTGCCCAGGGGCAACGAGACGAAGATGAAGGCGCCTTGCGCATCGGTGCCCTCGGTGCGCGTGAACCCAGTCTTGGTCTCGGTCACGGTGACCGAGACGCCTGGCAGGACGCCACCGGAAGAGTCTCTGACAATTCCGGAGATCCGGCCCGTTGTCGCCTGCGCGTGCACTGCGGGCGCGACCGCCAACAGAGCCACAGCGATCAGGCTCGTTACCATCCCCAGCCGCCTTCTCATAATGACCTCCACGCTCAAACCATTCGGCCGACTCAAGCACGCATCGCCGTGGCAAATTGGACTGACCAATTCTGAACTGGCAGAAACTACCACACACCGTGGAGTCAGTCAAGAAAATGAAAAATCGGCCAAAACTCTTAGCAATTACGTTTCACGCGGCGTAGGCAATTTGCAGGCTCAGGAACGGAATCTTCAAGTCTGGTCATACCGAAATGTTTGAATGGGCTCTTTCATTCCGGTTACTTCATGAGCCAGATGTCGGCGTGCATCCACTCCTCGGCGCGCTGCGGCCAGTTAGAGTCTCAGCACGTTGTGGGATTTCGGTAAGCCGCTGAGCCTAGACAGGGAAGCGGCCATCGTGCAGGTAGCGCGCCGCCGTGCGGTCGGGCGACACCGACACCGTGCGGCCTTTCCGGTCGGCGGTGCGACGGACGATACAGGTGCCAGGTGAAATGACGGGTTCGCTCATGAGATCCTCCAGGCTCCGTGATTTCAGGCCACCGCTTCCGCGCTACCGCTGAATCCGGGCCGACCCGCCCTTCGCGAACGCGCGCACCTGTTCCACCGTGGCCATCGTTGTGTCGCCTGGGAATGTCGTGAGCAGCGCGCCATGCGCCCAGCCGAGCCTGACTGCCGCGTCGGGCGATTCGCCGGCCAGCAGACCGTAGATGAACCCGGATGCGAAGCCGTCGCCGCCACCGACGCGATCGATGATCTCCAGGTCGCACGTGGGCGACACATAGGTCCTGCCGTCTAACCACGCCACCGCGCCCCAGCCGTGTCGATTGGTCGAGTGGACTTCTCTGAGCGTGGTAGCGACGGCCTTCACGTTGGGGTGTTTCCTGATGACCGATTCGATCATCGCAACGAACACACTCGGGTCGAGCTTCGACGTTGCCGCGACTTCCGGGCCCGCAATGCCGAGCCCCTTCTGCAGGTCCTCTTCGTTGCCCACCAGCACATCCACGTGTTCGACGATGCGCCGGACGACCTCCACCGCCTTCGCCTGACCGCCCCAGATGTTCCAGAGTTTCTCGCGGAAGTTGAGGTCAAACGAGGTCACTGCTCCTGCGGCTTTCGCCGCCGTCATGGCCTCAACAATCAACTCGCCGGTTGTCGCCGACAGCGACGCAAAGATACCGCCACTGTGGAACCAACGCACGCCGCCGCCGAAGATGGCGTTCCAGTCGAAGTCGCCCGGTTTGAGCAGCGCCGCCGCCTCGTTCGATCGGTTGTAAAACACTACGGGCGCGCGAACGCCGAATCCCCGGTCGCTGTAGACGGTGGCCATGTTGGGGCCATTCACGCCATTGTGCGCGAAGCGCTTGTAGAACGGCACGACGCCCATGGCCCGCACGCGTTCGGCGATGAGATCGCCGATGGGGTAGTCGGCCATGGCCGTGACGACGGCGGTCTTAAGCCGGAAGCAGTCGGCCAGGTTGGCCGCGCAGTTGAACTCGCCGCCGCTCACGTGGATGGCGCACGTCGTGGCTTTGCGGAACGGCACGATGCCCGGATCGAGACGATGAACCAGCGCCCCGAGCGACACGAAATCAAACTCGCCATCAGGCCGGATCGTGAGTCGGCTGGTCATGGTCTACCACTGTTCCAGGTTCATGGCCGTTCCCATCAACACCGCGTCGTCGTTCGAGGCGGCTGCCATCGCCGTTTCGGGCCGAGAGCCCCGGGGCGCGGGTATTCTTCCGGTCTGACCACAGTGAAAGCGAGGCGTGGCGACGGATGTTCACCGGCAACCTTACGTGGAGAGGACCCGGCTGTCAAGCCGAGAGCGTGACATGTGCTGCCATGCCTTAAGTAAAGGCAAGTATGGCCTTTGCCTGGGTTCGTGCCAGTCGCCTCCACGATCGGTCACCTGAAGCATCGCCGCCGACAGCCTGGCGTTGTGGACGGACCAATTTGTCAACCTCATGTTCGGCGGCCGGTCGTGTGACTGGTCGACGGCCTCACCGCCGCTGGTAGATCCGAACGTAGTCGATGAGGAAGCGCTTCGGAAACAGCGCGTCGTCGATGCCCTTCTGTCCGCCCCATGAACCGCCAATCGCGAGGTTGATTAATCCGTCGCGACCGGTTCACGCCGCTACCGATACCGAAGGCCGAAGCCGTACTCGAAGAGCGGAACGGCTCTCGGCTTCTCATCCCTCGGTTCGACGTTGATCGGAATCTGCTCCATCGACCGGGGCCAGGTGTGGCTGAGCTTGCCGGTCGGGTTGTACGAGCCAAACAGGACGTCGGCGACGCCGTCCCCCTCGGTACCCGGCAACCAGGCCGCAACGATCGCGTCGGCATCAGCCAGGATCGGCTCGATGATCATCGGCCGGCCCGACAGCAGCACCACGACGGTCGGCAGCCCCGCGGCCTTGACGCGCCGAACGAGCGCGACGTCCGCCCGATCGAGCGACAGGTCGGAGCGATCCCCCTGCATCTCAGCGTAAGGTGCTTCGCCGATCACGACCACCGCGACCTTGGCTTCCTTCGCTACTTCACCGGTCGGAGAGAAGCTGACCGTGCTGCGCGGCGCGGCGTTGCGGATAGCCTGGAGAATCGTCGTGCCCTTCGTGATGGGGCCCGCCGCCCCCTGCCACGTGATGGTCCATCCCCCGCACTGCATGCCAATGTCGTCGGCCGCCTTCCCGGCGACCACAATGGCAGGCGTGGTCTGGGCGAGCGGAAGCACCGCATTTCGGTTAGCCAGCAGTACCAACGACTCACGAACGGCCTGACGTGCCACCGAACGGTGCGCGGCCGATCCGACCTGCGCCAGCAGCGACTGATCGCCAAACGGCCGCTCGAATAGCCCCATACGGAACTTCACTGTCAGAATGCGCCGCACGGCGTCGTCGATGCGCGCGATCGGCATGCGCCCTGAAACGACGAGCGTCTTCAGCGTCTCGAAGAACTGGGGGTAGATATCCGGGACCATCACCATGTCGACGCCGGCGTCGACTGACTTCTCGATCTGCTGCGCGTAGTCGCCGGGCAGTTGCTCCAGCGCCTTCCAGTCGGATACGACGAACCCCTTGAAGCCCAACTCACCCTTGAGAACGGTGGTGAGCAGGTACTTGTGGCCGTGAATCTTCTGGCTGTTCCAGCTGCTGAACGACGCCATGACGGAACCGACGCCCGCCTTGACCGCCGCAACGTACCCTGGCAGATGGATCCGGCGGAGCGTGGCCTCGTCGACGCGGGCGTCCCCCTGGTCGATCCCGTTGGTCGTGCCGCCGTCGCCAACATAGTGTTTGGCCGACGCGAGCACGCCGCCTGGCCGCGACAGATCCTCGCCCTGGAAGCCGCGAATGGCGGCGGCTCCCAGCTCGGCCACGAGTTCCGGCGTCTCGCCGAAGCCCTCGTAGGTCCGTCCCCACCGCTCGTCCTGTGGGACGGCGAGGCAGGGTCCGAACGTCCAGTGCATACCCGTTGCCGCAACTTCCTGCGCCGTGACGCGGGCGGCATCTTCGACGATTCTCGGATTCCGCGTGCAGCCCAGCCCGATGTTGTGGGGAAAGATCACGGCGTTGCGCACGTTGTTGTGTCCGTGCACGGCGTCGATGCCGTACAGGATAGGAATGCCGAGCCGCGTGGCCAGGGCCCGTTTCTCCAGTCCCGTGACGAATTCCGCCCAGCCAGCCGGCGACACGTCCGGGATTTCCGAGTTCCCGCCGCTCAGAACCGATCCGACGAAGTAGCGGGCGACGTCGTCCGGGGATTTCAGGTAGGTGTGGTCTGGCTGTGTCATCTGCCCGACCTTCTCGTCAATCGTCATGAGCGCGAGCAGGTCGTCGACGCGCTCGACGACGGGTCGTCGAGAGTCCTGGTAGGGCAACATGCCTCGTGCAGGCCCAGCCTGTCTCGCGCCGGTCAGGGTGACGGCACATACAACGACCACGGCCAGGATGGCGGCCGGATACCGAGTCAGCATGGAAACTCCTTTCGGCATCTTGAGGATACCGCGACGAGTTCGCGCCACGAACACCCACTGGCGCAGAGGCAGGCACATCGTGCCCTTACCAGCCAGGCCGACGGTGCCATCCCCGACGTCCAGTCCGACACCGGCAGCCCGGGCGGCTTCCTTGCCGCCCTCGCTTCATCCGCGGCCGACATTCTATGCCCGTGGGGCAACAAGCTCACGCAATCGTGCTGAGATCGTCTTCCCGGGCGCGTTCCGGATGAGCCTCGCCGCTCCGCAGACATGGCCTACCACTCCGTGTGAAACACACCCGGCTTGTCAATGCGACGATACGTGTGGGCGCCGAAGTAGTCTCTCTGCCCCTGCGTAAGGTTGGCAGGCAGCCTCTCGCTGCGGTACGCGTCGAAGTAGCCGAGCGACGCGCTCATCGCCAGCACGGGAATCCCCAGACCGACGCTGGTCTGGATGACGAAGCGCCACGAGTGCTGTCGCCGCTCGATCGCGTCGCGGAACGCCTCGTCCATCAGCAGATTGACGAGCGACGGCGTGAGCCTGAACGCCGCCATGATGTCGCCGAGCAGGCCCGCGCGGATGATGCAGCCGGCTCGCCAGATCTTGCTGATGTCGCCCGGCTGCAGGTCGTAACCATACTCGTCTGACGCCATGCGCAGCAATCCCAGGCCTTGCGCGTATGACGTGATCTTGCTCGCGTAGAGCGCATCGCGCGTGGCGTCGATCAGGAACTGCCGGTTGCCGACGTGCCGCGGTTCGGGGCCGTGCAGGAACCGGCTGGCCGCCACTCGCTGCGGCTTCAACGCTGAGATGATCCGTCCCTCGACCGCCGCATTGACCGTCGGGATGGGCGCGCCCACATCAAGCGCGTTCTGGCTCATCCACTTGCCCGTGCCCTTCTGCGCCGCCTCGTCGAGGATCACGTCCACGAGCGGCCGGCCCGTGTCGGGGTCGATCCTTCTGAGCACCTCGGCCGTGATCTCAATCAGATAGGACTTGAGTTCGCCCGTGTTCCACTCCTCGAACACGTCGGCCAGTTCGGGCGCCGACAGGCCAAGGCCGCGCGACAGAATGTCGTAGGTTTCGGCGATCAGTTGCATGTCGCCGTACTCGATTCCGTTGTGCACCATCTTGACATAATGGCCGGCGCCCCCGGGTCCCATGTACTCAACGCACGGCGCCCCATCGTCAGCCTTGGCGGCGATCGCACGGAAGATCGGGGCGAGCGCCTCCCAGGCCTCCCGCTGACCACCCGGCATGATGCTCGGACCCCAGAGCGCACCCTGTTCGCCGCCCGACACGCCGGTGCCGACATAGTGGAAGCCCTCGGCGGCGAGTGCCTTGTTGCGGCGCTCGGTGTCGGAGAACAGGGAGTTGCCGCCGTCGATCAGGATGTCACCCGTCTCGAGATGGCCTTTGAGATGGGCGATCGCGTGATCGACCGGATCCCCGGCCGGCACCATCATCAGCACGCGGCGGGGCTTCTTCAGAATGGCCATCAGCTGATCGGGCGTGGCCGCGACTTCGACCTGCTTACCGGCTGCGGGTCCGGCGGCCCACGCCACGGCCTTGGCGGCATCAAGGTCGTAGCCCGCAATCCGGAATCCGTGGCGTTCCATATTGAGGGCCAGGTTGCTGCCCATCACTCCCAGTCCCACCACCCCGATATCGCACGTCATGCTTCAGGCTCCCTCGGCATCCTCATGATTTCATCCGGTACAGCATCTCGCCGGCGCGCGGGACGACCAGCACGCCTTCGTGTTCGCGGCCGACCCACTCCTCTGTCTTAACGCTTGCCGGATCGAGATAGCCAAGATTGATCCGCCGGCAACGCTCTTCCGGGATGCTGGTGGCGAGCGTGACCCGGATGCGGGGCGTCTCGACGCCGGTCGTGGCGTCGTACTGTCCGAGGCCCTTCAGGTGTGTCGAGTGCGCGAGTACGCCGCCCGGGTACTGTTTGAATCGCTCCCACTGGCCGAGGAAGTAATCCCGGCAGTGATATCCCACTTCGTCGATGATCCGGCCGTGCGTGTAGCTCACCTCGGTGATGTGCGGCGCGTAGATTACCACCTCGCCGCCATCGGCGATGGCCGGCTCGAGCTTGTACATGCCCTTGGCCGCCGTCCAGAGGTCGTCGTACATCTCCGGCATGATCGACAGCACGCGGCGAAACGGCCGATCGACGTAGATGATGTGGGTCTTCGCCGAAACCGCCGACGCCGCGCGCCACGCGTCCTCGGGGGCGCCGAAGTAGATCCCGTCGACGCCATCGTGGGTCACGACCAATGCGAGGCAACTCACCGGAACAGTGACCAGCGAGGCCGCCCGGTCGATGACGGCGCGCACCGGCGTGTAGCCCGCACCGATCACGTGGTAGCTGCAGATGATGGCGCCCAGCCAATGCGTGAAGTTGATGAGATCCGGGCCCGCGATGCCCGGAAACAGGTACTTGTTGCCGCCCGAGAACCCGACGACTTCGTGCGGAAATACCGGACCGCAGATGAGCACCTGGTCGTAGTCGAAGATGAGCTTGTTCAGTGAGACGACGACCGATCGATCGAACAGACCGCCGGTCAACGTCCCGATCTCGGATGCCGGAATGGTCCCCAGCGTGACGAACGTGGCCGGATCATCCCAGCGGTGGTTGAAGATCCGGCTCCGGCCCGCGCGGCCGCCGACCACCGTCCGGCCCACGAGGCGGGTAAGTTGCTGGTCGTTCATCGGCTGGTGCGTGCCGAGTGCAACCAGATAATCGAGCGCCGACACCCGCGGCCACGCTTCAGTCTCGAGCGTGTCCCAGATCAGCGGCATCGGCATCGTTCGCGTGCCGTCGGGGATGATCACCAGCAGTCGCTTGCCATCAAGCGGCAGAGACGCCAGCGCCTCCCGCACGACGGCTCGGACATCGTCTGGCGCCAGGTGCGCCGCGCCGGCTCCGCGACCGATCACCCCGTGCACGGAGCCAACTGGCGAGTGTGTGACCGTTTCCACCGTAGAAGCTCCGTCAGCGGTGCTGCGACTATCCCACTTGCCCGTATGTCCTACACGCCGCTGAACGCGGAGAAGCCCCCGTCGACTGGGACGACGATCCCCGTCACGAAGGCCGAGGCTGGCGACAAGAGCCACAGCACCGTGCCGAACAAGTCTACAGGCTCGCCGAACCGACCCATCGGCGTGTGACTGATAATGGACTGTCCTCGCGGCGTGAGGTCGCCCGTCTTCTCGTCGGTCAGCAAGAAGCGATTCTGTTGCGTGAGGAAGAAGCCAGGCGCGATGGCATTAACGCGGATCAGGGGCGAGTACTCCTGCGCCAGATGCACCGCCAGCCACTGCGTGAAGTTGCTCACGCCGGCCTTCGCCGCCGAGTACGCGGGGATGCGGGTGAGCGGACGGAACGCGTTCATCGACGAGATATTGAGGATGGTCCCGCTCTTCTGCCGGGCCATCATCTGGCCGAACACCTGGCAGGGGAGGATCGTGCCGAGGAGGTTGAGATCAAAGACCCATCGCAGCGCATCAGGGGGCAGATGGAAGAACGAGGACTTGGGACCGGTTGTGGAGTTCGGATGATTGCCACCGGCGCCGTTGACCAGGGCATCGATTCTGCCGAATTTCTCCAGGATCTGATCCGCGGCGCGTTGCAGGCTCGCCGCGTCCAGCACGTCGGTGCCGATCACCACCGTGCGGCTTGCCGCCGCGCCCACCCGATCCAGCAACCCGGCGGCCGGATCGGTATTGCGGTCGAGAATCGCAACATTGGCACCGCATCCGACCAGTGCGCAGGCGATCTCGCCGCCGAGGATGCCGGTGCCGCCCGTGACCGCGATGGTCTGACCACTGAAGTTGTACAGCCGAGCCAGTTCTTCCAGGTTCATAGCGATTCTCAATCAGCACGATACCGACTTCGAGGCGGCTGACGCGGCCAATTCGGCCGCGGTTGCGCCGGGGCATCCATCTCTATCCGGTCTGACCGCAGGCAGTAGCCTGCGACGGCCACGAGTGTCCACTGGAAACGTTACGCGGATGGCACCAGCCTGTCAAGCCGGGATCGACATCGGGTCTATATGGCCATAAGTACAAGCAAAAATGGTACTTTCAATGATTGATTATCCCGTCGATCACGTTCCACTCCTCGGCTGGCGTTCGTTGGCCGTCCGACCGTTTGGACGGACCAATCTATTGTCGCTCGCCCATGCCGCGCAGAAACAGCAGGACAAACCGTCAGGTCAACAGGCCGTACTGCCGCAGTTTGCGATAGAGATTGCGCTCGCTGATGCCCAGCATCTTCGCGGCGCCGCCGCGGTGGCCTCCCGTCGCGCGAAGCGCCGATTCGATGTGGGCGCGTTCGAGGACGTCCAGCGTCGGCAGGGCGCCGTCGCCGGTCGGCGTGTGCGGGGCCGCGGCGCCGCGAATGGAGTTCGGCAGGTGTTCCGGCTGGATCTCGGTGCCCTCGCAGACGATCATCGCAGCCTCGATCGCGTGCAGCAGTTCGCGGACATTGCCCGGCCAGTCGTGGCGGCACAAGACTTCGCGGGCGGCGGCACCGAGCCGCTTCTCGTATCCAAATCGTTCGTTGAGCCGCTCGACGAAGTAGTCGGCCAGCAGATCGATGTCCGGACGGCGCTTCCTCAGCGGCGGGATTTCAATCGCAATCGTGCTCAGCCGGTAGTACAGATCCTCTCGAAACAGCCCCTGCCGTACCATCGCCGGCAGATCGCGATTGGTGGCCGCCAGGACGCGCACATCAACGCGAATCTCACTGGTGCCCCCGACGTGCCTGAATGTTGAGGTGTCGAGCACTCTCAACAGCTTGACCTGCGTCGTCTGACTGACTTCTCCGATTTCGTCCAGGAAGATCGTGCCCCCGTTGGCCACTTCGAACAGGCCCGCCTTGGCGCGATCGGCGCCGGTGAACGCGCCACGCTCATGACCGAACAGCTCGCTCTGGAGCAGCGTCTCCTGCAGCGCCGCGCACTCGACGACGACAAACGGCCGCCCGCGCCGCAGGCTTCGCGTATGGATGAGCTTGGACACCATCTCCTTGCCCGATCCGGTCTCGCCCGTCACCAGTACGGTGGAGTCTGTCGGCGCGACCCGGTCGATCAAGCGAAGAAGATGACTGAACTCCGGGCTGTTTCCCACAAACGAGCTGCCGAGATCGGGCGGCGTCAGCCCCCGCTCGAGGATCGAGGCTCGCCGGCGAAGCGCCTGCCGCTCCAGGGCGCGCTGGATCCGGACTTCGAGTTCATCGAGCGGACAGGGCTTCACGACGTAATCGAACGCCCCCGCGCGGATCGATTCGATGGCGGTGTCAATCGATCCGTGACCGGTCAGCATGATGACCTCGACGCCAGGGTTCGATTCGCGGATGGCCTTGAGCGTATCGAGGCCGCTGATGCCCGGCATCTGCAGGTCGAGCAGGACGATGTCCGGTTCGTGTTCGATGATGCGCTTGAGGCCCTCTTCACCCGATCCCGCGTCGGACACCTCGAATTGCATCCGCGTCAACTCGCCCGCCATCACGTGGCGAAACGCCACATCATCATCGACGAGAAGGATGGACCGTGTGGCCTTCGTCATGCCGACTCCTGCCCGGCCGTGCTGCCGAACGCCGGGAGTACCACTTCGAATGTCGAGCCCTTGCCCTGAGTGCTGCTCACGACGATATCGCCTCCCCATCGCCGGACGAAGTTCAATGACAGGAACAGACCCAGGCCTGTCCCCCCCTTCCGCATGCTGAAGAACGGTTCAAAGATCCGGCTCTGGAATTCCGGCTGGATCCCGCACCCATCGTCGGCGACGCGCAGGTGAACCTGCGGCCCTCCTTCGGTCGACAGCACGACTCGTCCGCCTTGTTTGCACGCCTGGATCGCGTTCAACACCAGGTTGATGAGCGCATGCTGCAGCTCGGCCTCGTCTGCGCGCACGCGCAGCGGTTCGGCGGGCGGCTCGACCGCGATGGTGACCGAATGCGCGCGTGCGGTCGGCTCAATCAGCCGCGCGACAGCGGTGATGATCGCCGGCACTTCGACGATGTCGCCGGCGGACGGCTGGCCGCGAGACAAACGCAGGAAGTGCTGCGTGATGCCGCGGCATCGCAGCACCTGGTCACGCGCGATCGTGGCGCTTTCGCCAATGCGCCCCAGATCGGCGCCTCCAGGCTCGGAGGTCTGCGCCTCACGGAGGATGCCCTCGACGCACATCAGCACGGTTCCGAGCGGCGTGTTGAGCTCGTGCGAGAAGCCCGAGGCCAGGACGCCGAGCGAGGCCAGGCGATGCGACTCGGCCAGCCGCGCCTCGGCGGCCCGCCGATCGGAGATATCGCGCCACACTTCGACGACGTTGAGGACCTTGCCGGCCGCATCGCGGATGGGAGAGGTGTGCACCTCCTCCCACACCGGCGTGCCATCGCTCCCGCGCCGTTCGGTGATGTGAACCTGGCGCTCGCCCGACTCCAGGCAGCCGACGGTCGGGCAGTCCGCAGCGTCGCACATCCCTTCCGTCACGTCCTGGCAGCACATGCCGAGCACCTGATCGCGTGAGCGCCCGGTGCGCTGCAGGAACGCATCGTTGGCGGCAATCACCTGCCGCTTGCCGTCGAGCACCGCGATGCCGTCGTCGATGCTGTTGATGATCGTCTCCAGGCGCTCGCGCTGGCTTCGAACTTCGCCCACCAGGCCGGTGACCGAATCTGCCATCGTGTTGAACTCGCGGGCGAGCCACGAGACGGTGTCTGAGCCTCCTCCGGCGGGCACGCGCCGGCTCAAGTCGCCCGCGGCAATCAGGCGCGCGGTCGTTTCGAACCGCTGGAGGCGGCGCAGCACCGCGACCCGCACGACGATCGCGATGGCGCCGACCAGCAGGAGCGTCAGCGCGCAGCTGCCGGCGACCATGTAGCGAAGATCCCGGTTCATCGCCGTCCGGATTTCACCCGCATTGATGTCGAGGATCAGAATGCCGTTGATTCGGAGGTTCGCATCGTGGCACCGGTGGCATTCCGCCTTGTTGCGGACGGGCACGACCGTGCGAAGAACGATGCCGCCCTGGGTTTCGATGACGCGGCTCGTGCCGCGCTTCTCAGCCGGATACTGGTGACACGACTGGCACGTCGGCGATTTCAACGTGAGGTCGCCGGTGGGCAGCAGGGGCGAACTCGTGAATCGCGGGATCCCGAAGCGGTCGAGCAGCGCGACGCTCTCGATGCGCGGCTGCTTGCCGAACGTCTCAATCATCCTGGCAATGAGGCTTCGGTCGTTCTCGATCATCTGATGCTCGAGGGCGGCGGTGATCAGTTCGCCTTCCGCCAGCGCCGTGGTTCGAGCCGTCTCAATCAGCGATTCGAAGTGATGGAGGGAATACACGTAGGCGCCGGCGGCGCAGGCGGCAGTGACCGCCGCAGTCACCCCCACAGCCAGGCCGACGGACATGCTCGTGAATCGGGGCCAGAATCGCATGATGAAGGGCACAACACCCGGGCGGTTCACTTCTTCCGGGATTGCAGCTGCTCCATGGTGGTCTTGGCCGCGCGGTCGAGCGCGGCGCCGACCGTCTGCGTCAGGGCCGCCTCGCTGTCGTCATCACCTCCCGGAGCGCCGGCCATCGCCCCCAAGCCGTTCATCCCGACCGTACTCACGATCTGCGTCATCGAGCTCATCGCTTTCATGCGCGGATCAAACAGCCCGCTCGCCGCGAACGACCCCGCCGCGCCGCTGAGCCCCGGGATCGACATCAGGGGATTCATCATCCCCATGCCCAGCCCACCCATGCCGTACATGCTCAAGTACATTCGCCCGGCAACGGCGGCAAGCTTCAGCCCAGTGCTGACCCCGATGCCGCCGCTCGAGGCCTTCGAGCTGCCCGTCGCCACCGTGGTCGCCGTTCCGCCGACCGCGTAGAGCTTGTAGTCGAGCTTCACCTCGTGAATGTCGCGCGTGGCGTCCTCGCCTGCGGTGCGTTTCAACAGCCCGGTCACCCTTCCCGGCTTCGACGTCCTGATGTCGGTGACCTCCGTAAACAGGATGTAGTCGCAACCGAAGCGCGCGGCATCCTGCTGGGAGTCGCCTGCCGCCGTGCCCGCCAGCGCCAGTGCTTCGAAGGGCGCCTTGTGGAACTCGCCAACGAGATGTTCGCGAAGCTGCCGGGCAGCGATCGCGTGCGACGTCTGGTTTGTCGGCTCGAGGACCCCGACCCTGATGATGCCGGGCCTTTTCGGTGCCGCCGAGCTCGTGCCATCAGCCGTCGATCCGAAAAGGGTCTCCGTCAGGCTGCCGCCCGCGGCAAGCGTGGGCAGCAACTCCGCTGAGCTGTTGGCTTCGACGAAGTCCGGCGGCACGCCGAAGAGCGCGGCCGGAAGCCTCGTGACCGCCAGGTCGGTCACCTCCATCGACGTGCTGCTCGTTTCCTTCTTGTCACCGTCGCCGGTGGTCGTTGTGGTGACCATCGCCACGGGGAACCCCAGCTTCGCGTCCCCGACGCTCCGGGATTCGACCCGATCCACGCACGCGTCGGTGGAAGGGGCCGCGGGAACTTCTGGCGCGGCCGACCGCTTGGTGCAACCGGCCGATTCCGGAAGATCCACGTACCACCCGTCCACCTCGATCTTCAATCCCGTCTTATCGCACGCAGATGCGCTGGGCTGCTTGACGATCACCGTCCTGATGCGGCGAGCGTCCTTGCCGAACAGGGGCTTGCGCTCGAGCGTATCGGTGAGCGTCGCCGTGTACGTGATCACGCCGCCCTTGGGCTGCGGCTGGCCGCCGCGGCCCATCATGCCCATCGCCGCCATGGCCTCCATGTCCGTCGATGGCGGCGGGGCGACGGCGGCCGGCGCCTCCGCCGGGTAAGGCCGGATCAGGTACTTCTTCGACGCGCCGTTCAGGAGCACGGTGCGACTCAGGTCGCACTGGTCGAGCGTGACAATCCCGGGAAACTCCACTCGCTGGCGCGGGCCATGAATGTAGGTCGTGTTCTCGGACACTTCCGCGCCGCGGGTGTACCGGGTATGGATCTTGACGTCGCTGGCCGGTGGCTCCGGCGCTGGCGTCGCTTTGACGGGTCCGGCCGCGGGTGCGGCCTTGGCTGGTGGAGTCTTGACTGCTGGAACCGCAGGCTTTGCGGTCGCCTGCGGTCTGGCCGGCGGCTTGGGTGGGGGAGTCTGGGCCAGCGATGAGGTTCCCAGAAAGATCGAAAGCAGACAGGCGGCGAACACGCGCAAGGGGGCCTGACGCGACATGACGCTCCCTCCTGAGGGACGGCTGCAAGGAACCGGACATCCTGATCACGCGCCGGCCGACGGGACATTCAGACGTGGCGTGCGAATCTTCCCGACGCACCGCGACTGCGAACGTTGGCGCCGGCCGATCAACTGAGCAGGTATATCGACTAGTAGGCCCCCTGCGGCAGCTCTTGTCAACTCCGCCGCTCCCCGCACCCGCCGGGTTCTGAGCCCATCGTGCCTGACGTCCTGTCAGTTCGCGCCTGACAATCTGTCAGAAGCCAGTCCTTCGCAGCTCCCGGATCAGCACGATTGCCCCAGGATTCTGTCGCGTTCGATCTGGCACCGATCGTGATTATGCCGACGTCAGAAAAGGAGGGTGCCGATGGCGATGTTCCTGATGATTCTGACGATGAGCGTCTTCTGTTTCGCGGTGGCGTGCGTGGCGTTTGGTGCGGCTACGCGCGAGGAGCAGGACGTTCAGGTGGCGCGCCCCATCGCCCGACCGGGCATGCATCTGTCGTTCGCGCAACCCCGCTTCTTCTCGGACATCGCCGAGGCGTCGCTCGCCGCGTCGGCCGGGCCCCGGCAGGTGCCCCTCGAAGTATTGCTGCTCCAGATCGATCGCCACGTTCGCCTCGAGCAGGCCGCGGCAGAATCGTTCCTTGACGCGCCGACGGCGGCATCACTTCATAGCCGGACGACGTCGCCCCTTGTTCACTAGAAAGAACTGGAACCGGTTTCGAAACCGTCCCCAAATAGACCCCCCGCAGCGTCTGGCCGTGGCCCCCATGCCCCCGACCAGACGCTGCGTTCTTCTTTCTTTGAGGTGCTCCCATGACCGCTAATCACATCGACCTCGTGAAAGACCTCGCGGACGCTGATGCCGTCGAGGTACTGGCCCTGGGCGTGCGGAGCCGCATCCCGAGCGGCGGCGAATTGTTCAAGCTCGGCGCCGAGGCCACCAGTTTGTACGTCATCGAGCGCGGCCGGATCTCGCTGACGCTGCCGCTGCAGGTGCAGGGCCGCGAAGAAGACATCCTCGTCGAAGAGCGGCTGCCGGGACAGACGGTCGGGTGGTCGGCACTGATTCCGCCGCACCGGTTCACATTGAAGGCGACTGCCCAGCTCGAGACCGACGTGCTGGCGTTTTCGCGAGACGCCCTGCTGGCGCACTTTGCGGCGCATCCGCTTGTGGGGTACGTTATGACGCATAACCTTGCGTCGGTGGTCGGCCAGCGGCTGCAGGTGTTCCAGGCCATGTGGCTGCGCGAGATGCAACGCGTCGTCGAACTTCGGGCTCTGTAGGGCGTCGAGGCATTCATGTTGAGACGGATCGTCTTGTTTGCCGCGGCCGTGGTGCTGGCGGGCGCGGCGCTCTACGCGGTCGGCCAGCAGCCGCAGCAGGCGGCGCCGCAGGGCAGGCCGGCGGCTGCCAAGGCGGAGGAACGCCCGGAAGTGCCGCCGCCTCCGTTTTCCGACGGGATCTTCCCGTGTTCGGCGTGCCACAAGGACCTGAAGGTCAACCGCACGCGGCGGGTCCTCACCGACATGCATACCGACATCGATCTCAAGCATGATGCCGAGCATCGGTGGTGTCTGGATTGTCACGATGCGAACGACCGCGACTACCTGCATCTGGCCAGTGGCGAACTCGTGCCCTTCGAAGAGTCTTACCGATTGTGCGGGCAATGCCACGGTGAGAAGTTTCGCGATTGGCGCGCTGGCGTGCACGGCCGGCGCACGGGCGACTGGAACGGCCACAAGAAGTACCTGCTGTGCGCGAATTGCCATAACCCGCACCAGCCGCGGTTCAAACCGATCGCACCGAAACCTGCACCCGTGCGGCCGACTCGGCCGCCGAAGTAGTTCGAGCTCGAGAGAGGGGAATTCCGGATGGAGGCCAACGGGCGACCAGCGGGGATGACGCGCAGGCAGTTCACGACGTCGGCGGCGGCGGCAGCTGCCGGTTTCGTCCTGACGGCGTGCGGTCCGAAGCGCCTGCACGAGATGTCGAAGGACCGGCTGAAGGGGCTCATCGCCGAGATGGAGCGCAAGTACGCCGAGCAGTACGGCACGGCGGTTCATGTGGCCGACACGGCGGCGATGCCTGGGGTCGAGTTTGCCTACGCCCTCGACATCTCACGCTGCATCGGATGCCGGCGGTGTGTGTACGCATGCGTCGACGAGAACAATCAGTCGCGGGATCCCCAGGTTCACTGGATTCGCGTGTTCTCGATGGAGAAGGAGAAGGGCGTCGATTTCGCCGAAGCGAATCCCTACTACCAGCCGAAGGAAGTTCCCGAGGAGGGCCATTTCTACGTGCCGGTGGCCTGTCAACAGTGCCGCCAGGCGCCGTGCACCAAGGTGTGTCCGACCGGGGCTACCTGGACGGATCCTGACGGCATCGTCGTCATCGACTACGACTGGTGCATCGGGTGCCGCTACTGCATGGCAGCCTGTCCGTACGGCGCGCGTCATTTCAACTGGCGGCAGCCGACGATTCCGAAGGATCAACTGAATGTGAATACGCACTATCTTGGCAACCGGCCGCGGCCAAAAGGCGTCGTCGAGAAGTGCACCTTCTGTATCCAGCGCACCAGGAAGGGCCGCTACCCGGCCTGCGTCGAAGTCTGCCCGGTGGGCGCGCGCAAGTTCGGGAACCTGCTCGACCCGGAGAGCGAGATTCGGTACATCATCGAACACAAGCGCGTGATGGTGCTCAAGGAAGAACTGAACACGCTGCCGAAGTTCTTTTACTTTTACGCGACGTGAGGATCCCGTGACCGTTGTGCGTCAGTTCGCGCAGTTCGTCAAAGGCAGTCTTCGCCTGGTGTGGCACGGCAACGCGGCCTACTGGACGTGGCTGGCGTTCCTGGGTGTCCTGATCGCGTCGGGCGGCCTGGCCTATGCGCGGCAGGTGTCCGAGGGCCTCGGCGTCACGGCCATGCGGGACCAGGTCAGTTGGGGCTTCTACATCGGCAACTTCACGTTTCTGGTCGGCGTGGCCGCGGCCGCCGTCGTGCTGGTGATTCCGGCGTATGTCTACGACTGGAAGCCGATCCGGGAGATCGTGATCTATGGAGAACTGCTGGCGTTGAGCGCCATCACCATGTGCCTGCTCTTCGTGCTGGTCGACATCGGCCGGCCGGATCGCTTCTGGCACCTGCTGCCGCCAGTTGGGCGCCTCAACTTCCCGCAGTCGATCCTGGCGTGGGATGTGATCGTGCTCAACATCTACTTCGCGATCAACTTCATCGTCGTGACCCACATCCTGTATCGGGCCTTCAACGGGCGCCACTACAACACGCGAGTCGTCGTTCCGCTCGTGCTGCTGTCGATCCCGATGGCCGTGGGCATTCACACCGTGACCGCGTTCCTGTTCAATGGCCTGGCGGCACGGCCGTACTGGAACGCCTCGATCCTCGCGCCGCAGTTCCTGGCGTCGGCCTTCTGCTCGGGCCCCGCCATTCTGCTGATCGTGCTCCAGCTGCTGCGGCGGTTCACGCGTTTCGAAATTCAGGATGAGGCCATCTCGAAGATTGCCGAGTTGATGGCCTACGCGATGTTCTTGAACCTGTTTCTGCACGGCGCCGAGGCGTTCAAGGAGTTCTACTCCAACACCGAACACGCGGTGTACGTCCGGTACTGGTTCTTCGGCCTGGGCACGCACACCACGCTGGTGCCCTACGCGTGGACGGCGGTCGGGCTCAATGTGCTGGCCTTCGGACTCTTCATTGTTCCGGCCGCCCGCCGCAACTGGGTGCTCCTCAATATCGGGTGCCTGGCGACGTACGCCGGGTGCTACATCGACAAGGGGATGGGGCTGATCATTCCCGGGCTGACGCCGGACACACTCGGCGAGATCTACGAGTATGCGCCGTCGATCGTGGAACTGCGCGTCGCGGCCGGCGTGTTCGCCATCGGCTTCCTGATCTTCACGCTGATGCTGAAGGTCGCCGTGCCCATTACCCTGGGCGAGTTTCACGGGGATGACGCGCCGGAGCCTGCTCCGGGCTGGCCAGTCGCCTGGCACTGACGGCTGCGGCCCCCGTGCGCCGCCGGCGCCACGCCTACTTCTTCTGCTTCTTCGCCGACCAGGTGCCGCTGGCCATCCCGCCGAAGTCGCACAGGCCCGAGATCGAATCCCCGTCGACCTTGCCGGTAAACGCGATCGGCATCGCCTGGCCGCCCCAGTCGATGGTGATCCCGTACTTCAGGTCCGCCCCGGTGAGCGTGCCCTCGACGGCGACCTCACCCGCCTGCTGGCTGGCCTGTGTCCCCGTCACCTTCTCGCCCTCTTGCTTGAACGTCGTGGTGACGTTGAAGGTCCCCTCCGGGCTTTCGATAATCGTGTCCCATACGCCGGTGATGTCGATCTTGTCAGTCTTGGTGTCTTTTGGTTTCTCGGGTTCCTTCGGCGGGTTCTGAGCGAACACCGCGGCCGGGAACAGCAGCGCCGCGACAAACAGCGTGGTCAACAGCTTCTTCATGCGACACTCCAGGGTTTCGCGCCGCCCGAGCCTTGGACGACGCCGATTTGAGCACCATCATAGCCGAAAGCGTTGGAGAATCTTCTGGCTGGAAGGACCGGAAAACGACAAGAGTCGCGGCCCCGGATTGAAATTGGTCGCGCCCGCTACTATCATTGAAACAGTGGGCATAGTCGAAGTCGACCGGCGCGTGCGAGCATGTGCGGGGTGGAGCATTGCGCTGTACCTCGTGGTTATCATGGCCACCCCCGCCTTGCACCACGACTTTGCGTGTCATCAACACTCTCCCCGACACTGTGCCGCCTGTGCGGCGAATCAGGTCGCTGATCACACCGGCGACCAGACCGTTCGCACGACGGGGGTGTTCCGTGTCGTCGGAGAGGTCGTAGCCACCCCGCGGCTCGCTGTGATGACTCCCGTCGCTTCCGCGACGACGGGCCGATCGCCTCCACTCGTTATTTCCTGATCCCGACTGCCCCTGTAGTTCCTCGGAGTTGCTCCCGCGAAGACGCGGAGGCACCGGTGTCTGCCCGGCCCCCAGGCTGGTGCACGTGAGCGGACTCGGCATCTGGAGGTCTCTATGCGTCACTGGTTGCGTATTTCGGCATTGGTGGCAGCGATAGCCCTCGTGTTTGCGATCGCGCCGGCTCGAGCGCAGACGACAGATCCCGAGGCTATGCGAAAAGCGATCGAACAACTCCGCAGGGAATTTGAGCAGATCCGGAAGCAGTATGGAGATCGCCTCGCCGCGCTGGAAGCGAAGGTTGCGGCATCAGCCGTGGTGACGCAGGATCAGCCCGCCGTAGCGGCGACCTCGCCAGCACCGGCCCCGCCAGCGCCGGCCCCGCAAGCCCCGGCGGAGGCCGGCATTCAGACTCAGCCTGCACCCGCGCCCGGCGGCGCCAGCAGCGCGGGGGCGTCGAAGGTGTTCAACCCCGACATTTCGGCGATAGGGAACTTCCTCGGGACGGGGGGCAACAGCACCGGCAATCCCGATCCCGGCAAGGCGCTGGAACTGCACGAATCTGAAATCGCCTTGCAGGCGATCGTCGATCCGTACGCGCGTGCCGATTTCTTTCTGTCTTTCGGCGAGGAGGGCGTGAGCGTCGAAGAGGGCTTTGTGACGTTTCCGACGATCCCCGGCGGGCTGCTGCTCAAGGTGGGGAAGATGAGAGCGGCATTTGGCAAGGTGAACGGCCTGCATACGCACGTGCTTCCGTGGGCCGACCGCCCTCTGGTTACGAGAAACCTGGTGGGCGGCGAAGACGGGATCAACGATGCTGGCATCTCGGCGGCCCGCCTCATTCCGAACCCCTGGTTCTTCCTCGAGGCAACCGGACAGCTGTTCCGGGGCGATTCGGCCGACGTTTTCCGGTCCAGCCAACGAAGCGACTTGGCGTACCTCGCGCGGCTGCGGGCGTACCAGGACCTCAGCGAGTCGACCAATGTCGATCTGGGAACGTCGTTCGCGACGGGCCACAACAACTCAGGAGTGACGAACGGCATTGACCTCGGCCGGTTCACGACCCGGCTGTTCGGCCTGGACGCGACGCTGCGCTGGAAGCCGTTGCAGCGCTCGATCTACCGCTCGTTCATCGCCCGCAGCGAGTTCGTGTGGAGCCGGCGCGAGCAGAACGACGGCCCTCAGTCGGCCTTCGGGTACTATGTGTCTGGTGACTACCAGCTTGGCCGCCGGTGGTTCACCGGCGTGCGCGTAGACCGCTCGGCGCACGCCGACCATGCGGTGCTCATCGACACCGGGCAGGCGCTCGTGCTCACGTACGTGCCCAGCGAATTCAGCATCATTCGCGGGATGTACAGGCGGACACGCTACGCGCAGCAGACCCAGACCGCCAACGAATTCCTGATGCAATTCCAGTTCGCGATTGGCGCGCACGGCGCCCATCCGTTCTAAGGGCACACGCATATGACCAGACACGCTGTCACGCTCATCGTTGTCTCGGCGCTGATGATGCCGGCCGGGGCAATCGCGCAATCGAAGCTCAACGTCGTTGCGGCCACTGAGGATCTGGCTTCGCTGGCCCGCGAGGTCGGCGGTGATCGCACAAACGTCGAGGCGATCGCCAAGGGCTACCAGGATCCACACTTCGTTGAAGCCAAGCCGAGCTTTATCCTCAAGCTGCAAAAGGCCGACCTGCTGATCGTGGTCGGCCGTGACCTCGAGATTGGCTGGTTGCCGCCCCTCATTCAACAGAGCCGCAACGCGAAGGTGCAGGAGGGCGCTGCGGGCTACCTGGATGCCTCGCAGCGTGTGAGGATCCTGGACATCCCGACCGGTCAGATTACGCGGGCGATGGGGGACGTGCACCCGCTTGGCAATCCGCACTACTGGATGGACCCAGAAAATGGGCGCATCATCGCGAAGGAAATCGCCGATAGGCTCTCACAGTTCCGGCCTGGCGACAGCGCGTACTTCGAGCAGCGGCGCGCCGATTTCAATGTTCGACTGACGGAGGGGGAGAAGCGCTGGTACGCCGACATGGCGCCCTACAAGGGCATCAAGATCGTCACGTACCATCGGTCGTTTTCGAACTTTGCCGATCGATTCGGCCTGGACGTGATCGGTTACGTGGAACCCCGGCCTGGCATTTCCCCAAGCCCCGGTCACACCCTCGAGCTGGTGGGCGAGATGAAACGTCTGAGCGTCAAGATCGTGCTGGTCGAGCCGTATTTCGACCTCAAGACGCCAGAGGCCATCGGCCGAGCGACCGGAGCGCGGGTGCTGGTGATGCCCCCGTCGGTAGGGGGAGTGAAGGAGGCGACCGACTACGTCAGCCTCTTCGAGTACAACATCAAGCTGCTGGTGGGCGGAATCAAGGCGGTTGGGGGGAAATAGGAGTCACGATGGATTGGACGATCGTGAGCTTTCTCGCGGCGCCGTTCGCCGCGAGCCTGATCCTTACGGGGATTCACGCGTATCTCGGGGTCCACGTGGTCGAGCGTGGAGTGATCTTCGTGGACCTGTCTCTCGCGCAGTTCGCCGCGCTCGGCGCCACGCTTGCGCTGGTGATCCAGGCCGGTGCGGGGCAGGCCCACACGTCCCTGGTCTACTGGATGAGCCTGGGCTTCACCTTTATCGGCGCGGCGGTGTTCGCGCTTGTCCGGACCCACAAGTCGCGGATTCCGCAGGAGGCCGTCATAGGCATCTGCTACGCCGTCGCGTCGGCGGCGTCGATGCTCGCCATGAGCAAGGCACCATCTGAGAGCGAACACCTCAAAGACATGCTGGTCGGCAACATTCTGGCGGTGTCCTGGGAGAAGGTCATCCAGACCGCCCTGCTCTACGCTGCGGTCGGGGCCTTCCATTTCGTCTTCCGCAAGAAGTTCCTCGCCATTTCGGTGAACCATGATCGCCCGGAAGTGACCGGGCTAAACGTCCGGTTCTGGGACTTCCTGTTCTATGTGTCGTTCGGCTTGGTTGTCACCTCGTCGGTGTCGATCGCGGGTGTCGTCCTGGTGTTCTGTTACCTGATCGTGCCGTCAGTCGCCGCCATGCTCTATTCGGAGCGCATCGGGACGCGCCTGGCGATCGGATGGACGATGGGGACGGTCGTGTCGGCGGTGGGCGTGTACCTCTCCCTCATTCTCGACTTCCCGACCGGAGCGACCATCGTGTGCACGTTCGGCGTGACGCTGGTCCTCATGGCCGCGGTCCGGCCGCTGATCCTCTATAGGGGTCGGGACCAATTGTCGACAACGTCTCGAGTGGATTAGAGAATTGGCGCCTGCGTGACCGGATTACAATTCTGTAATGAGAGACGCATGCCGACGGTAATCCGTCCCGGCCCCTCTTCCTCGTGGCGATGGGGGGGACTCCTGCTGGTCAGGCTCCTGATGGACGCCGCGCTGATCGACGCCGGCATCGAAACGTGGCTGAGCGGGTCGCCGGCTCGCCTATGGGTGGCGGCGCCGATTGCGCTCTATGTCGTGCTGAGCCTCTGGGCCCTTCGACAAGGCTCTCGGCTTGCGGCTCCTGGGATCGTCACTCAGACGCCAGCGGCGTTCTACCTGTTTCTGGGGATTCTCGTGTGGCTTACCCAGGAACCGGCGGGGCTCGCCGTCGGCGTCGTCATGTTCAAGCGGTCAATGCCCGCCATCCTGACATCGACCGCGCTGGTCATCACCGTGCTCGCCACGCTGCGCATGGCCACGCCACGCGGCCTCGCCGTATGGCTCAGGCTGATCATTCTGGCGCTCGGCGCATATGCCGCGTCCGCACTCGCCCTGGGCCTCGCGCACGGCACGCCGCTGCAGGAACTGCTGCGCGGCCACAGCGAGTGGCACCGCGTGCCCTATTGGGTCCAGGGAGCGTTTCTGGGCGCCGCCGTGCTCACGCCGCTCGCCTTTGTTCGAGAACTCATCGTCAGCATGAAGGTGCTCACCCTGCGGGGCCATCTCCGCTGGATGGTCGTGTTCGGTCTCGGCGCCTGGATCGCTATCAACGCGTTGTAGAGAAATTGGGGTCGGACCTAATTTCCTGTTCGGCGCAGGAATTACGTTCCTGTTGGGTTCGGGGGTGTCCTACTTCCACACGATTGGGACGCCCGTGGCGCTCACATCCGTGGCGTTCCTGATCGGGCTGTTCCTGCTCCCGCTGGGCGTAGAGACCAGGGGGCAATCGCTTCCGGACTAACTGGAGGCGGGAAGGCGCCGCGGCCACGACGCGGAAGCGGGATCTCCATCCGCCCGCGTCACGCCGCGAGGGCGGCTTCCTTGGCCGGGGGGCGGCCGGCCGGATGTCGAAACACGCCTGATGCGAATGCGGCCACCGCGTAGCACGCGGCCCCCGCCAGCATCGCCCAGGTGAACCCGAAGACGACGGCGACCGACATCGTGCCGATCGAACCGACGACCGAGAAGATGCCGTTGAGGCCCCAGTAGAATGGCGGCGGCGGGAACGGTCCGACTCCGCTCGCCTGCAGGCCGCGGGGAAACGGCATGCCCATCAGGAAACCAAGCGGCGCCGCCACAACGATGGCAATCGCGATGCGGGCAGTAAGCGGCATCCAGAGCAAGGTTGGCACCAGGCGCGGCAGCGCGAACGCGTAGGCCGCGGCGAGCAGGGCAATTCCCGCGCACACCTTTCCAATCGAGAATCGGCCGCTCGACATGCTGCCGACCCCGCCGGCCGCCAGCAGCGTAAACAGCAAGATCGACAGCGTGAAGATCGGATGACCCAGCAGCAGTGTGAGGTGCTGAAGCAGGGCCAGTTCCACCGCGATGAACCCGAGGCCGAGCGACGCGAAATAGACCAGAGACCGCGCGTAAGGACCGGCCGGTTCGCCTTCCGGCTTGCCGAGAGCGAGAAACGCCACGCACAGGAGTGCGACCGGTGCGAGGATCAGGAAGAACGCACGCCTCATCGTCGCCGGGATGCCCCACGGCTTCTGTCGCGCGAAGAAGAACGGGCGATCGTCGAATACCGGGTCCACGCGCGTGTCGGCGGCGTCGACGTACTGTGCCAGGGTCGTACGGCCGTCGAACAGCGCCGCATATGGCTCCTCGACGTGGCGGCCCGGGATGATGATCGGCCGCGCCGATTGCCAGCCATCCATCCGCGCCGTCTCGGCGCCGGTGAATGGCTGCTTCTTCAGGATGAAGATCATCTGCGGCGGATCGCCGGGTCCGCCATCCCGTTTCTCGAGGAACACGGCGACGCGCTTGCCGGCCTCAGTCGGCCCGAGCAAGGCGACGGCGTTCGAGACCAGGCGCGCCACGTCAACGTCCCAGCGCAGAATCACCAGTTCGCCCTCCGGCGTCAGGTGATCGAAGTACGCCTTGAACGCCTCCACCGTGTAGAGGTGGTTTTCGGAGAGTGACAACCCGCCCGACGCCACGGCCGCCCACGAATCTACGAAGCCGAGCAGAATCACGTCGAACCGGCGATCGGTCCGCATGATGAAATTGCGACCTTCAGAGAGAATGGTCTCGACTTTCGGGTGATCGTAGAGGTTGCCGGCCTTCGCGCCGAAATGCCGCACGAACTGGAGCATGAGCGGGTTCATCTCGACCGCAGTCACCTGCTCGGCGCCCGCCGCGATGGCAACCAGCACATCCGAACCGCCTCCAGGCCCGATGACGAGCGTCTTCGGCTTGTCCGGCGCGACCTTGAACGGCAGCGCGCGGTACCACTCCTTCAATGGGGCGATGCTCTCGGCCCGGCCGTCCCATTCCAGGATGCTCGTCCACGCGTCCGAATCAATGTAGAGTCTCGCGAGATAGGGCGACGCGAAGCCCGTTACTGCGTCGATGCGCGAGTACGCGTTCCACCCGGTCAGCGCAACCTTCGCCCCGGGCGTGGCTGCCATGTGCTGATACATGCCCTTGGTCGGCGCGCTGCGGATCTTGAACAGGCCCGTCTGTTCGTTGAGACCGATGGCGACCAGCAGCAGCACAATCGCGACGCCAGCCGGCACGCGCAGGCGCCGCCAGAAGCAGAACGACGCGATCAGCGGTGCGACCCCGACAGCCAGTATCGCGTTCTCGCCGCCCAGGTACGAGAGGATGGCGGTGACCGCCAGCGCGCCGCCGGATGCGCCGAGCAGATCGGCGAAGTAGAGGCGCGCGGCTTCACTCTGCCGGATCGTGAACACCATCGACAGCGCCATCCCGGCCAGCAGGAACGGAAAGAGCGACACCGCGAAGTAGAACGGCAACAGGCCCGGATCGAAGGGCGCCCGCACCATCAGCCAGAGGCACAGGGGAATCGAGAGCCCGTAGGCGAACGTGACGCCGGCCGCGCGCTCGATCGTCAGCGCCACGCGCCGGCGGAGCAGATGAACCGCGAAGCCTCCCACGCCCCAGCCGAGCAGCGCGACCGAAATCGCGATAAAGGCGAAGTGATACCAGATTGTCGCCGAGAAGATGCGCGTCAGCCCGATCTCGAACATGAGACCGGAGAGCGTGATGAGGAAGATCCCCGCGTAAAGGGCCATAGTGCAACCGTTCGTTGTCGTCGATCCGGATCAGGGCAAGCGCGTCACGTTACGTCGGTCTGAGGGTGAGCGTCAAGCCCGGTTATGTCAGGCCGGTGCCCGTGTGTGCTTGAAGTGCCGCCCCGCGGGCCATACACTCATGGGAGAGCGTGGCAGTCGGCGCCGGTCACGGTCGCACGACCCCCCGCCCTCGCGATCCGACTGGAGGGCCCACGTGCGTATGTCGGCAAGGATGACGCTGGCGCGTATGGCTGTTGGCATTGCCGCGGTCGCGGCCATGACGGCACCCGCTTGCGGCGGCGGCTCCAATTCGACGCCGACGACGCCCACCAGTCCCACCTCACCGTCGAACCCCATCCCCCCCGTGACAGGAAACGCCTGCGGCGCGGTGGCGGGGTTCTTGACCACGCCAGAGACGATCGTCAACGGGACCGACTGCGTGCCTCAGGCCGCCAGTTCGAGTGTGCTGTGGTTGCAGGTGCTCGTTGGCGCTGAGAAGTTGGACCACTACTGTTCCGGCACGGTGATCGACAGCCAGTGGGTGATGACCGCGGCGCACTGCCTGCACGCAGACGCGGCTGACGTCACGGGTGTGAGGGTCGACCTGGGCAGCGGACCTTTCGTGTTCTCGACCGAGTTCCATGCCAGCCCGGGCTACTCAGGCACCGGTGCATCGTCGCTCGATGTCGGCGTTGTGAAGTTCTCGCAGTCGTTGGGCCGGACGCCGACACCGCTCCTGCTGAGCCGCGACGTGAGCCGAGGCGAGCAGGGCGTGATCGCCGGCTACGGCCAGTCAGCGACCGGGAGCATCGGCACGTTGCGCGCGGGCTTTGTCACGGTGTCGGACGTCACGTCCTCCTATCTCGTTGTGACCGCCACGACGCCGACAGCCAGTTCTGTCTGTGCCGGCGATTCTGGCGGGCCACTGCTGATCTCCGACGGAGGCGTATGGGCGGTGGCGGGGATCACCTCGTCGGCGACGGACTACTGCGTGAATGGCACGAGCAACTTCGCGCGGGTGAAGAACGACGGCATCTCGAGCTTCATTCTGAGCTACGTGTCCAATGCGGCACAGAGATAGACAGGACGGGCCTGAGGATCGGAAAGCTGTTCGATCCTCAGGCCCGCGATCTGCCACGCGAACCGGTTCTGAAACCGGCCCTACTGCGGAATCATGACGACGAGGAACGACTGCGGCGCGCCGATGGCCGTCACCTGGTCGCCCACCAGCTTGCCGAGTACGGCCTGATACCGTCCGGTTGTTGCCAGCGGCGCCCCGCCGCCGCGTCCGCCGCCGAAGCCTCCCTGGGCTTGTCCGGCGGCGCCAGGGGTTCCACCCGCCTGGCCACGCCCGCCCGCCTGGCCCGTGCTGCCGATCTGGCCGACTGACTGGATCGGGACAACTCCCTGAGGCACCTGGCTGTCTCCGTCCGTCGTCTCCGCATCGCCCGGCCGCGCCGGTGCCGCCGGGGCTTCCCCGCGCAGATTCCACACCACGCGCCGCAAGCCGGCCGTCTTCTCGAGGTCGAGCCGGCGGACCTGTTTGCCCGTCTCATCGGTGATCGTCAACACGAGCTTGGCGTCGGCGGGCATGTCCCTGCTGACGTTGTACGTGAACACCGCGCCGAACGGCGGATTCGGCGTCGTCCAGTTTCCCGACAGCGATCCGATGCCGGCGGTGCCGGCGGGCGCCATCCCGGTCTGGCTGAACGAATACGCGTCCCGCAGCGGGAACAGGTGCGCGTCTTCGGCGAGCGTCTTCGCGTTGACGTCCCTGAGGGCGCTGTAATCATCGAGGATGTAGAAGCCGCGACCGAACGTCGCCAGCACGAGGTCGTTCTCGCGGCGCTGCACGGTCATGTCACGCACCTGGATGACCGGGATCCCGGCCTTGAACTGCGTCCAGTGCCGCCCGCCATCCACGCTGACAAAGAGGCCAAACTCAGTACCCGCAAACAGCAGGTCGCCGTTGACGTGATCCTGAATGATCGACCACACGTCGTGACGGTCCGGCAGGTCGCCAGCGATGTTGGTCCATGTGCGCCCGCGGTCGGCGCTCTTCACCACGTATGGCTTAAAGTCTCCGCGCTGCCAGTTGTTGAGCGTGACGAATACGACGTTGGCGTCGCGTGGCGATGCGAACACGTCGGACACGTAGGTCCACTGTGGCACCCCAGGGAACTGGTCAATCTTGCGCCAGTTCTTTCCGCCGTCCTCAGTCGCCTGCACGAGCCCATCGTCTGTGCCTGCGTAGATCAAGCCTTCGAGCAGCGGCGACTCATCGAGTGACACGATGTTGCTGAGCGCCGTGCTCGATGTGTTTCGTGCAACCGAGTCTGCGGGCCACAGCTTGCCCATAATCGGGATCTCGTCGCGATTGAGGTTGCGCGAGAGATCGCCGCTTACGGCCGTCCAGGTATCGCCGCGATCGTCACTGCGATAGAGCTTGTTGCTCGCCCAGTACAGTCGTTTCGATGAATGCGGACTGATGATATACGGTGCGTCCCAGTTGGCGCGATCGCCGCCGGCGGCCCCGCCGCGTCCGCCGCCCTGTCCGCGTCCGCCTGCCGGCGCCGCCCCAGGCTGGCCCGCAGGAGGCTGAACCACGGGAGGCTGGCCGCCTGCCATGGCATCGTCGCCGCCGCTGCTGCCGCCCCGGCCGGAGCCGCGCGACTGCGGCGGCCGGATCGACTTCGAGACACCCGTCGACACGTCGTAACGACTCACGTTTCCATCCTGCGACGAGGCGTACACGATGTTGGGATCTTCCGGATCGTTGCGGCTCTGGAAGCCGTCGCCGCCGGCGGCGATGAACCAGTCGCTCGTGCGGATGCCCCAGCGATTCAGGGTCCGCGATGGCCCGCAATGCGACCAGTTGTCCTGCGCGCCGCCGCAGACGCGGTAGAACGGGCTCGAGTTGTCCGTCGACACGCGGTAGTACTGAGTCACCGGCAGGTTCGTGAAGAACCTCCAGGTTGCGCCCTCATCGTAGGATTCGTAGACGCCGCCGTCGTTGCCGAGCAGCATGTGGCGTTTGTCGGAGGGATCAAAGGTGAGCACGTGGTGGTCGACGTGAACGCCCGTGTTCTCCCAGCCCGTCCGCAGCCAGTTCTTGCCGCCGTCGGTGCTGCGTTCCATGTTCACGTTGATCGAGTAGATCGTATCTGGCCGCCACGGGTCGACAAACAGCTTGTGGTAGTACTGTGCGCCGCCGCCGCGATACCAGTCGTCGCGGGCTGGAGTTGCCTGGCCGGCCGCCGGAGCGGCCGCCGCCTGCGCTCCTGCCGCTGCGCGTCCTCTACCGGCCGCGGCTCGAGCACCGGCCGCGCCCGCTGGGGCAGCCGCTGCCTGCGCCCCGGCCGCTCCTGCCGGAGGAGTGGCCGCCGCCTGCGCGCCGCCCGCGGCAGCTGCCCGGCCACCGCCGCCGCCCCGACCGGCTGGCGGCGTCATGTGACCGATTCGCGACCAGGTCGCGCCGAGATCGTCAGACCGGTAGAATCCCGCCTCGTCGCGCTTCGCATCCACAATCGCAAACAGCGTCGCCGGCGATTTTCGTCCGTCAATGGCGAGGCCGACCCGCCCCATGTCGCCCGTTGGCAGGCCCTTGGTGAGCTTGGTGAACGTCTTGCCGGCGTTGGTCGACTTGAAGATCCCGCCTTCCGGACCGCCGCCGATCATCTGGCCCACCGCCCGCCGCCGCTGATACGCCGCCGCGATCACGATGTCCGGATTCCTGGTGTCGAGCACGACATCGGTGATGCCGGTGTCCGGGCTGATCGTCAGGACCGCTGTCCACGTGGCTCCGCCGTCGATGGTCTTGTAGAGTCCGCGCTCTCCGCCGGCCGACCACAGCGGGCCTTGAGACGCCACGTAGACCACGCTCGTATTGCGAGGATCGATGGCGATCCGTCCGATGTGCTCAGACGTGGCAAGCCCCATGCGCTTCCAGGTCTTGCCGCCGTCGATCGACTTGTAGACGCCGTCGCCGAAGTGGGCGCTGCGCTGACTGTTGTGCTCGCCGGTCCCGAGCCATAACGTGTTCGAGTCCTTCGGATCGATCACCACGCAACAGAGCGAAAAAGATCCGCCGTCGTCGAAGATCGGATTGAACGTGACGCCCCGGTTGGTCGTCTTCCACAGACCGCCGAAGGCCGAAGCGATGTACCACACCGACGGGTTCTTCGCGTCGATCGCGATGTCGGCTATGCGTCCGGTGGCGATGCCGGGCCCGATGCTGCGCAGTTCGAAGCCTTTGAGCAGGTCGGCCGTCAGACGGTCCGTACCGCCGCCGGGACCCTGCCCGGCTCCGACGATCGCCGTCGCGACCAGACCGATCCCGAGGGCTGTCAGTAGAAACAGTCTTCTCATGTCAGCGCTCCCCGAAAATGATGTGACGTCGAATCGCCTCAGAGGTGCAGCCGGTGCGAGGTCGATTCTCCTCAGACGTGTCATGGCGTGACGGCATCCCGTCGAGCCAGATGGAGGCGGTGCGAATGGTACCACAGTGAGGCGTTCATGAAGCGTCATCATGCCGTATAATCAAGCGTCCTTCATGAGTCATCGAGTCCACAGCGATCTGTCGCCCCTGCCGGTCGTGGACTCGACGTCCGGGCCGCGTCGGCACCCTGAACTGCTGCACGAGTTCTTTGAACGTGCCGCGATACGCTGGCCGGACCATGTCGCGGTTGAAGTGCCGCCGGGCCTCGGGCGGCCGCAGCGACGGTTCGTCACCTACGCTCAACTCAACGAGCAGGCAGACGCGTTGGCCACAGCGCTTCGCCAGCGCACGTCGGGCGAGTGCGTTATCGCAATTCAGCTGCCTCGCACTTCCGAACATCTGTATGTGGCCCAGCTGGCCGTGCTCAAGGCAGGCGCCGCGTACGCGTGCATCGATCCGGCGTTCCCCGATGCCCAGGCCGAGGAGATTCTGCGCGATTCGAACGCGATCGCGCTGCTCACCGACCGCGACGGAGCTGAGCGCGCCGTGACGTGCGGGCTCGATCCGGGCTTGACGATCGACGTGGTCGACTGGTGCCGCCAGGAGGGATTGCCCTTCGCATCGGCAGGAGCGCCGGCGTGGGTGACGCCCCGGGATCTCGCCTACGTGATCTACACCTCGGGCACGACGGGACGGCCCAAGGGCGTCATGATCGAGCACGGCAGCGCCGCGAACCTCGTGGCTGCCGACATCGACGAACTCAACGTGTCCTCGGCCGACCGCGTGTCGCAGAACTCCTCGTCGGCCTACGACTCCTCGGTCGAGGAGATCTGGCTGGGCTGGGCGGTGGGCGCCACGCTTGTGGTGATGGACGAAGACACGGCAAGGCTTGGGCCGGATCTGGTGGCGTGGTTGCAGCGCGAACACATCACGGTGCTCTGTCCGCCGCCCACGATGCTTCGCGCGATGGGATGCGCCGACCCGTTGACCGCACTGCCCGACCTTCGGTTCGTCTACGTCGGCGGCGAGGCGTTGCCCAGGGACGTGGCCGATCGATGGGCTCCCGGCCGCCTCCTGATCAATGGCTGGGGACCCACCGAGTGCACCGTGACCGCCATCCGCACGGAGATTCGGGCGGGCGACCCGATTTCGATTGGCCGTCCCGTGCCCGGACTTCAGGCGTTCATCTTGGATGAGCACCTCGAACAGGTTCCCGATGGCGTCAAGGGCGAGCTGTGCATAGCCGGCATCGGGCTGGCAAGAGGGTATCGCCATCGGGAGGCGCTGACAGCGGAACGCTTCCCGCATCACCCGACGCACGGCCGCATCTACCGCACCGGCGATCTAGCCACGCGCCAACCCGACGGCCTCTTCTTCTATCACGGCCGGATCGACGGGCAAGTGAAGATCAGGGGCTACCGCGTGGAACTCGAGGCGATCGAGACGCGGTTGTCAGAATGCCCGGGCGTTCGCGAAGCCGCGTGCCGCGTGCAGGAAGATGAAGCCGGACAGACACTGGTGGCGTTTGTGGTGCCGGAGCGACCCGATGCGGTGCCGACCGCGGACGAACTGAAAGCGGCCATCCGGGGCGTGCTGCCGGCCTACATGGTGCCCAGCCGCTTCGGCGTGTTGAAGGCACTGCCGAGGACCGTGGGCGGCAAGGTGAGCCGGACCGCGCTGCCGATCCTCGAGGCGGGCGGCAACGGCCATGCCGATGGCGTGGCAGACCGGCCCGCGGCCACTCCCCGGAGCCCGATCGAGATCCGGATCGAGGCGGCCATTCGCGACGTCCTCCGGCGCAAGGATCCGATCTCGATTCACGACGACTTCTTCTCTGATCTCGGCGGGGATTCGCTGCACGCGGCGATGCTTGTCTCGCTGTTGCGCGACGACCCGTCCACTGCGAGCGTGACCGTCCGGGACGTGTACGTCGCGCCGACCATCGCCAGGCTGGCCCACAAGGTGGCCGCAGCCCCGCACCAGGGGGCGCCGCGGGAGGCCTCCGCGCCACGTGTCGAGGGACGTCCCGTCTTCGCCACCATCGTTCAGCTCGCATGGTTGACTGCGGGCCTGCTGGTCGTGTCGCCCGCGGCATATCTGATCACATTCACGCTCGCGCCAGCAGTAGTCAATCGCCTTGGCCTTGGCGTGTTCATCCTCGCGGCTCCGTGGCTGTCGATGGCGGCACTGGTCCTCTACACGCCACTGGCGGCGCTCGCGGCGATCGCCATCAAGCGCGTGTTGATAGGGAAGTATGAGCCGCTGACCGCGCCGGTGTGGGGCGGGTTCTACGTCCGCAACTGGATCGTGCAGCGGGCGGTGCGGCTGGTGCCGTGGCGGCTGCTCGAGGCCACCCTGTTTCAGCAGACGGTGCTGCGCGCGCTCGGCGCCCGCATCGGCAAGGGCGTGCACATCCATCGGGGCGTCAACCTGCTGTCGGGCGGATGGGATCTGCTGGACATTGGAGACGATGTCACGATCAGCCAGGACGCGGCGCTCAACGTCGTGGACTACGAGGACGGGCAGGTCGTGCTCGCTCCCGTGACGCTCGGCTCGGGCGTCACGATCGAGACCCGCGGCGGTGTCGCTGGCTGGGCCGTCATGGCGCCTGACAGTCAACTGGCCGCGCTGTCGTACCTGCCGCGTGGCGCGAGCGTGCCAGGTGGAGAGCGATGGGACGGCGTTCCAGCCGCACCAGCGGGCGCGGCCGCGATTCGGCCGTCGATCGCAGATGGATCGCACGAGTGGTCGCCCGCATCGCACGGCATCCTCATGATCCTGGCGCGCACCGGGTTTGCCGCGCTGCGCCTGGTGCCGCTGGCGCTGCTGACCGTGGCCGCCGCCAGCGTTCTGGGCGTCGAGGCCCGGCACGTGGTGGCGTGGTTGAACGCGCCGACGGTTGGCGCCTCGTGGCTGGTTCCGTTGCTGATCGTGATCCTGGCCGCGTCGCCGTTGACGCTCATGCTGGAGATCGGGTTGATGCGCGCCCTCGGACGCGTGCCCGAGGGAGTCATCAGCCGGTGGAGCCTGGCGTACATTCGCGTGTGGCTGAAGACGAGTCTGGTGCACAAGGCCGGCGAATGGCTGAGCGGCACGATGTTCTGGCCCACGTGGCTCCGTCTCACGGGCATGACCATCGGTCCCAACTGCGAGATCAGCACGATTCTCGATCTGGTGCCCGAACTGGTCGAGATCGGGGGAGAGACCTTCTTCGCCGATGGCATCTACATCGGTGGACCGTTCGTGCATCGCGGCACCGTGACCCTCTCGCGGACACACGTCGGGGATGATTCGTTCGCGGGGAACCACGCCGTGATTCCATCCGGCCAGCATCTGCCGGACGGCATCCTGGTCGGCGTCAGCACGCGGGCCGACGACCAGTTGATGCGGCCGCACACGTCCTGGTTCGGCCATCCGCCGTTCGAACTGGTCAAGCGGGAGATCGTCGAAGTCGACCGCAGTCTGACGCACGAGCCGTCGTGGATCCGCTACATCAACCGGATGCTGTGGGAGGCGGCGCGGTCGGCCCTGCCGATCGGATCCGCGCTGGTTGGCCTCGCCTGGCTGAAGACGCTGGCCGCGGCCGACGACATGGTGCCATCGGCCGTGGTGCTATGGGGTGTGATGCCGCTCGTCACGCTCGGCACGGGCGCGGCGTTCTGTCTGCTGGTGTTCGCACTCAAGTGGGGATTGCTCGGTCGCGTGCGGCCCGGTGTGCATCCGCTCTGGTCGTGCTGGTGCAGCCGGTGGGATTTCTTCTTCGTCGCCTGGCAGGTGTACGCGCGGTTCCCGTTGTCGTACCTTGAAGGCACGCTGCTGCTGCCGTGGTACCTGCGCGCGATGGGCATGCAGATCGGCCGGCACGTCGTGCTCGGCGGCGGCTACTCGCAGGTGGTCGATCCCGACATGCTGCAGTTCGAAGACGAGGCGACGGTGTGCTGCCAGTTTCAGGCGCACACCTTCGAGGACCGCGTACTCAAGATCGACCGCGTCAGGGTTCGCCGCCGCGCGAGCGTGGGCGACGCGGGCGTGCTGCTCTATGGCGCCGACGTGGGCGAGGACACCCTTGTGCTGCCGCACAGCGTGATCATGAAGCGCGAACGGCTGCTCCCCGGGTGCACGTACGCCGGCTGCCCGACGCAGCCGGTGTAGGTCTCATCCCGTCATCGCAACCGCGGATCCGGCCTCACCACCAACGGCTGCGTGTAGCTCTTTCCGTCGACGGTCAGCTTGACCGTGTACGTCCCCGGTTGCGAGAGCGCAGCGCCACCCCGGCCACCACCGCCACCGGCCCCGCCACGACCGCCGCCGCCGGCAACTCCCGCACCGCGCCCACCACCACCGACCGATGGCGCCGCTCTCAGATCCCAGATCCAACGGTGCGTGCCTGCCGCCGTCGAGAGCGGTTCCGGCGTGGACACCCAGTGCGCGGGAATGTTGAGCGTGTTCGGATCGCGGGCCGGCGTCGGATCGGCGCTCGAGACGTGCCTGATCGTCTGCCCGGCGCCATCGAGAACCTCGATCGTTACCGGGCCGGCAGACGCGCTCTTGAGGTAGTAGTCGACGATCGCGCCATACGGCCGGTTCTCCGCGAACGGTTCATCCCTCGGCAGGGGCGTGCCCTGCTCGCTCGGCACGGGCACATTGACAGCGTCTGCCGGTTTGAAGAGGAACGCGCCGGCGGCAATCACGCCATCTCCAATCTGGCGCAGCGGCGTGATGTCGTCGAGAATCCAGAATCCTCTGCCGTGCGTGGCCACGATCAGATCGTCGTTCTTCACGGCCAGATCGCGCATCGATGTCGCCGGCAGGTTCAGTTGCAACGATTGCCAGTCGTCGCCGTCGTTGAACGACATGAACACGCCGCGCTCGGTGCCGGCAAAGAGCAACCCCCGGCGCACGGGATCTTCCTTCACCGTCTGGACGTAGTCACCAGCGGGCAAGCCGCGCGTAATGAGCTTCCACGTCTTACCGCCGTCGCGCGTCCGGTAGATGTAGGGCTCGTAGTCCTGCAGCTGGTGCCGCTCGACGGCGGCGTAGGCTTCCAGCTCGTCGGCGTATGACGCCTCGATCATCGTCACCTTGCTCCACGACGTCAGGGCCGGAGGCGTCACGTTCTGCCATGTCTTGCCATCATCGGGAGTGACGTGGATGTACCCGTCATCGGTGCCGACCCAGACGAGATAGTCGCGGACAGGCGACGGCGCGATGGTGTAGATCACGCCGCGGCGCTTCTCGGCTGGGGCATCGGCGGCGGCCGCGGCATCGAGATTCGACGGCACGCCCGGATCGTCGCGCGTGAGGTCGGGGCTGATTCGTGTCCAGCTGTCGCCCCCGGTCGTGGTCTTGTACAGATACTGGTTCGCGAAGTAGAGCTTGTGGGGGTTCGCCTCGGAGAACACGAGCGGCTGCGTCCACGCGTGACGGAACGGACCGCCTTCCGCGCCGCGTTCGGGCGACACGTTCTCGGTGAGGCCGGTCACGACGTTGCAGCGCGACACGGTGCCTCCAAACAGGATTTCGGGATGGAGCGGATCGGGCGCGGTGTAGCCGCTTTCGCCGCCAGCGCAGGTTCCCGTCCATTCGTGCATCGATATCACAGCGTGCGGACCGCGCGAAGGCACGGTCACCGCACCGCTGTCCTGCTGCGCGCCGGAGATCCAGTAGGGAAACCGGTTGTCGGCCGCCACGTGGTAGAGCTGAGCGGTGGACTGGTTGTACCAGGAACTCCACGTCTCGGCGCCATCGACCGTGACAATGGCGCCCTGGTCACTGGCCAGCACCATGCGCCTGGAATCCTCGGGCGAGATCCAGAGCTGATGGTAATCGTCGCCACCCGGCGCGCCCTTGATGGGTGTCCAGCTCTTGCCGCCGTCTGAGGATCGATAGAGCGACGTGTTCGAGACGTAGACGAGATCGACATTCTTCGGATCGGCTGCGATCTTCTCGAAATACCATCCACGACCCCAGACGCGGGTATCGCCGGAGATCTTCAGCCACGTCGCTCCGGCGTCCTCGGACCGATAGAGTCCGCCGTTCTTCGCGTCGACGATGGCGTACACCCGCCGCGGATTCGCGGCGAGGGCGAGCCCGATGCGGCCGACGCCTTCGGTGGGAAGGCCGCCGGCGAGCGCCTGCCACGACGTGCCGCCATCGGTCGACTTGAAGATGCCGCTCCCCGGCCCGTTCGACGGTCCGTAGACGTACCATGGCGGACGGCGCGTGGCCCACATCGCCGCATAGACCACTCGTGGATTCGCCGGGTTGATCACCAGATCGACCGCGCCGACGCTGTCGTTCCTGTACAGCACCTTCTTCCACGTCTTCCCGCCGTCGAGCGAGCGGTAGACCCCACGGTCGGGACTTGGGCCGTAGGCGCTGCCGAGGGCGGCCACGAACACGATGTTGGCGTTCTTCGGATCGACAACGACCCGGGCGATTTGTTTCGTCTCGTCGAGACCCACGTGCGCCCACGTCTCGCCACCGTCAGCGGACTTGTACATCCCGTTGCCATAGCCAATCGAATCGCGCATGTCGGATTCGCCCGTGCCGACGTACATCACGGCTGGATTGGACGGCGCGACTGCGATGGCGCCGATCGACGCGACGGGCTGCCCATCGAACACCGGCCTCCACGTGCGGCCCGCATTGGCGGACTTCCAGACGCCGCCGCCCACCGATCCGTAGAAGAACGTGTTGGGCTGACCAGGCACTCCACTCACGGCATTGATGCGCCCGCCGCGGAACGGCCCGACCAGGCGCCACCGCAGCGCGGATGAGAGACTTTGAGCGATTGGCTGCTGGGCTGACACCGGCGACAGGCCGACCGCCGCCGCCGCAACACCGATTCCGAGGCACACGACAACAAGGGTTCGCCTGAACGTGAACATGTCTGATTTCTCCTGGCCCAGATCTGACAGCATCGCATCTTCGCCCGCGCGGATCAACGGGAGACCGCAGACATGGGCCTCCGTGCTAGCATGCGGGCTTGATGGCCGCCGCTCCCGCTCCGCCACCGGAACTCCAGCGCTCCCTCCGATTGCCGCATGCAACGGCGATGGTGGTCGGCACGATTATCGGCGCGTCGATCTTTGTCCAGCCCTCGGAGATCAGCAGCGCGCTGCCGTCGATTCCCGGAATCCTGGCGGCATGGACGGTCGCCGGCCTGCTCACGATCGCCGGTTCTCTCATCTGCGCCGAGCTCTCCTCCGCGTATCCGCGCACCGGCGGCGTGTATGTGTTTCTCCGTGAAACGCTCTCGCCGGCGGTCGGGTTTCTCTGGGCGTGGGCGATGTTCTGGACGATGCACTCCGGCATCATCGCGGCGATCGCCGTCGTGTTCGCCCGCTATGCGGCGTACTTCGTGCCGCTCTCATCGGCCGGGCAGCAGGCGGCCGCGATCGTGGCCATCTTCATGCTCTCTGCGATCAATTACGTGGGCGTCAGGTTCGGCAGCCGCGTGCAGGCCGGCTTCACGCTGGGCAAGCTCTGCGCCGTCGCGCTGATCATCCTGTTCGGATTCGTCCTCGGCGCGCACCTGCCCCATTTCGCCGGGAGTCGTACGCGTCCCGACGCGCTGCTGCAATTCCCGCGGGCGGTGGCGGCGGGACTGTTCGCGTTCGGCGGCTGGCACATGGTGACGTACATCGGAGGAGAAACGGTCGAGGCCAGACGAACCATCCCGAGGGCGCTGATGCTGGGCACCGCGATCGTGACGGTCTGCTACGTCGCGCTGAACGCCGTGTACCTCTATGTGCTGCCGCTCGACCGCGTCATGGCGTCGACCCGCGTGGCCGCCGATGCGGCCGATGCCGTGCTCGGCTACGGGGGAGGCGCCTTCCTGTCGGCGCTGGTCGTCTTCTCGACGTTTGGTGCGTTGAGCGGCATCATCCTGCTCGGTCCGCGCGTCTACTTCTCGATGGCGGGCGACAACCGCGCGCTCGGGTGGCTCGGGGTCGTGCACCCCCGTTTCCAGACGCCGCACCGGGCCATCATGGCTCAGGCGGTGTGGGCGTCGGTGCTGGTGGCGACGGGCACCTATCGGGCGCTCTTCACCCGCGTCGTCTACACGGAGTGGATCTTCTTCGCCGCCATGGCGGTGGGGTTGTTCGTCGCGCGCAGGAGAACCGACTACCGGCCGACCTATCGCGTGCCCGGGTATCCGGTCGTGCCCGCGCTGTTCGCGCTCGTGGCCGCGGCGATTGCCATCAATCAACTCGTCGCGGATCCGGTCGAGGCGCTGATTGGGCTGCTGCTGGTCGGCGCCGGCCTTCCGGCGTACTATTTGTTCAGGCCGCGAGGTCGAACGTAGCGCTTTGTTGCCGACTTGGTGAGTCGGAGGATTTAGGAGGACGTTGCATGCCCGTGATCGATTTTCACAATCACTATTACCCTCCAGCCTACCTCGACGCATTGCGATCGGGTGGCACCAGCGTAACCGTCGGCGTCGACAAGGAGGGCAACCCGCTCCTGTACTACCCCGGCGACTACAACATCGTCGTGCCTGGACATCGCGATATCGAGTACCGCGAACGGGTCCTCGACGAGCACGGTGTCGATCGCCAGGTCGTCACGCTGACGACGCCCGGAACGCACGTGGAGACGCCCGAGCGGGCCGCCGAACTCGCCCGGCTCGTCAACGACGGATTCGCGCAGGCGGTCGCCAGGCCTGGCGGCCGGTTTGCCGCGCTCGCGACGCTGCCCCTCAACGATCCGCGCGCATCCGCCAGGGAACTGGAGCGGGCGATGAAGAAGCTGGGTCTGCCCGGGGCGATGCTGTTCAGTAATGTGAACGGTGTGGCGCTTGCCGACCATCGATTCTGGCCGCTCTACGAGGTCGCCAACGACATGGGCGCGGTCTTCTTCATCCACCCGAATCACCCGACGAGCGTCGAGGCGATGACGGAGTTCTGGTTGATGCCGCTGGTCGGGTTCCTCATGGATACGACGCTGGCCGCGGCGCACCTGGTGTTTGCCGGCGTGCCCGAGCGGTTCCCGCGGATCAAGTGGGTGCTTGGACATCTCGGCGGCGCCATCCCGTATCTGGCCGAGCGGCTTGATCGCGGATTCCGGGCGTTCCGCGAATGCCGCGAGCACATCACGCGGCCGCCAAGCGAGTACCTCAAGGCGTTCTACTTCGACACCGTGAACTTCAACCCCGACGCCCAGAAGATGGCCATTGCCTTCGCCGGGGCGGACCACATCCTGGCTGGCAGCGACTACCCGCATCAGATCGGCAGCCTGTCGCTGATGCTGGAGAGCATCCGCTCGCTCGACATCGATGATGCGGCCAGAGCCGGCATTCTCGGCGGCAACGCGGCGAAACTGCTCGGTATCGGGGACAGGTAGCTGGAGGAGATCATGCTGTTCAGAAGCAGACCGAGTCGGACAATCGCCGCATACGGGTGGGCCCTGGCCGCCATCAGCCTGTGGTCGGTGGCGATCCGCGGTGCTGATCCGGCCACGCCCGGACAGGGAGTATTCAGCCGGCTCGTCGAGACACCAGGCGTATCCGGTGATGAAACCGCGGTGCGTGAGGTGATTGCGGCGGCGCTCCCGAAATGGGCCAGGCCGCGCGTCGACTCGATCGGCAACCTGATCGTAACGACTGGAAGCGGCAGCCCGCACGTGCTGCTGGTCACCAACATCGATGAGGATGGCTTCATCGTGTCGCGCGTCGGCGACGATGGGTATCTGCGATTGCAGCGCTACACCTCTGGCATTCAGCATCGGCTGTTCGAGCAGTATCACTACAGCCAGCCCGTCGTCATCCGAACCGATCATGGCGCGCTGGTGCCGGGCGTCGTGGCATCGACATCACAGCATCTGGGTGGGCCGCAGGTGCTGGCGCGATCGATCCGGACGATCGACGACCTGTGGGTGGACATCGGATCATCGGGCCAGGCCGAGACACAGCCGCTGGGCATTCAGTTGCTGGACACGGTGTCGCTTCGCGACCGCATACAGCCGCTGGAGCGTGGCAGGACTGCCGGCGTCGTGACCCAGGGCCGCGCGAATGCCTTCGCACTGGTCGAACTGCTCGCGAGGCGGGAGAAGGCGCCGGAGATCGCCGGCACGTTGACCGTGGCCTGGACGACGCAGGGGGTCTATCGCGGGCGTGGCCTCGCGCGACTGGCGCGCGAGATTGAGCCCGATCGCGTCGTTCTGCTGGATCGGGTGACGCTGTCGTCGGATGTGAGCGGCCGAGGAGCGGCAGGCGAATTGGGCGGTGGTCCGCTCGTGCGGAAGGGCGACGCTCCCGCGGAGGCCGCCGCAGCCAGAGCCGGCGTGAAGATTCAGATGGCCTCGCTGCCCGCAGGGAGTCTGCCGTGGCCGGCCGCCAAGGTGTCGGCGATCGCGTTGCCGGTGCTCTTTGCGCAGACCCCGGTCGAGGTCGTGGACGCGCGCGACGTGCAGTCACTCGTGAGGCTCCTGGAGGAGTGCGCCGGGCTGCCTGCGACGGCGGCGACTCAGTCGGAGGCGGCTCCTTCGGTCGGCACCGCGCCGGCCGGGAAGAAGACCGGTCGCGCCTTCGGTGCGCCGCCGTTGTTCTCGGTGTTGTCGGCGCTCATCGAGACGCACGGAGTGTCTCCGAACGAAGTGGCGGTGGCCGACGTCGTGCGGCAGTGGCTGCCGTCATGGGCCAAGCCCGTGGTCGACGAGAAGGGCAATGTCTCGGTCTCGTTTGGCAAGGGCGGCGCCTCCCTGGTGTTTGTCGCGCACATGGACGAAGTGGGTTATCAGATCTCAGCCGTGCGCGACGACGGCACCGCGACGGTGAGACGCCGCGGCGGCGTGATGGATGCGATCTACGAAGCCAGGCCAGTGGTCGTGCACACCGCCCGGGGGACCGTGCAGGCGGTGATGGCGCCCCGCGCCAACTACGCGAAAGCCGCCGAGGCATTTCCGGCGGCAGACGACGTGTTCGTGTACTTCGGGACCGATTCAAAGGCCGAGACCACCGCACTGGGGATCGCCGCGGGCGACACGCTGTCGGTGAGAAAAGTCTTCACGAAACTGGCGGGCCAGCGAGCCACCGGCCGATCGATGGACGACCGGGTCGGCGACGCGGCGCTTATCGAAGCCCTGTGGCGGATTGATCCGGCTCGCGTGGCCAACCGCGTCACGTTTGCCTGGGTCGTGGGCGAGGAGATCGGGCTGGTCGGATCGGCGTTTCTGGCCGGGAACGTGCCCGCGGATTACATGTTTGCCGTCGATACGTCACCCTCGTCCGATTCTCCCGTCGATTCAATGCGGCTCGCGTATCTCAAGCTGGGGGCGGGAGCCGCTGTCGTTCGTGGAATCGACAGCAGTTCGATGGCCCCGAGGGCGCTCGTATCAGGCCTCACGGCGTTTGCACGTGCGCGGGGCATTCCGACGGTGCTCGGCGCGAACGGGGGGGGGACCGATGCCGGCAGTTTCGTGCCGGTCGGCGTCGCGACGGCGGGTCTCAGTTGGCCCGGGCGGTACTCGCACTCGTCCGTCGAGGTCGTCGATGCGCGTGACGTCGATGCGCTCGTGCGGATGCTTGTGGCGGTGGCGGAGTCGTTTCCAGGAGCGGCGGCCCGGCGGTAACCGACCCCGTTTCCGCTCTACACCGCCAGCGCCAGCACCGTATGCAGCAGCACGTTTGCGCCGGCTTCCAGATCACTGGTCGATGTGAACTCGTCAACGTTGTGACTGATCCCGCCGCGGCTCGGAACGAAGATCATGGCGGCCGGGAACTTCCGCGAGAGAATCTGGGCGTCGTGCCCGGCGCCGCTCACCATGCGCATCGACGAGTAACCCAGCGCCGTGGCCGCATCCTGCACGTGCGTCACCACTGCCGTGTCGAACTGCACGGGCGGCACCCTGACGTCGGTGACGTATGACACCGTGACGCGTTCGGCCGCCGCCCGGTCGGCCACGAACTGCTGCAGACGCTGCTCGGCCATCGCGAGACGATCGGCATCGGGATTCCGAAGATCAACCGTCAGGCGGGCACGCTCCGGGACAACATTGACGATGTTCGGAGCGAGCGAAAGCGCTCCGACGGTGGCGCGCTGGCCCTCGATGTCGTGGGACAGAGTCCGCGCGTACTGGACGATGGCGGCTGCCACATAGCCGGCATCGCGCCGCATGTCGATGGGAGTTGCGCCCGCATGGGCCGTGGCGCCCGTGAGCGTGAAGGTGATCCAGGTGAGACCCTGCACGGCTTCGACGACACCAATCGTCGTGTGCGCGTGCTCGAGGATCGGCCCCTGCTCGATGTGCAGCTCGAGGTAGGCGCGCACGGCGACGTCGTCAAGATTGTCGGGGCCCGCGTAACCGGTCAGATCGATTGCCTCACCCACAGACATGCCGTCTCTGTCGACCCGGCTTCGCGCATCTTCGATCCGAAGATCGCCGCGGAACACCAGACTGCCCATCATGTCGGGCGCGAAGCGGGCACCCTCTTCGTTGGCGAAGGCGATGACGCCAATCGGCGGCCCGGTCGAAACCCGGGCGTCGTTGAGGGTTTCGATGACCTCGAGCGCGCCGAGGACGCCGACACTGCCGTCGAACCGGCCGGCGGTCCCCACCGTGTCGAGGTGAGAACCGGCCAGCACCAGTCGGCCGGCGTCTGCGCCCCGCCGGACGCCGAGGAGGTTGCCAATCCGATCGATTCGCACCGCGAGGCCGAGCGATCGCATGCGCGCTTCGACATAGTCCCGTCCCTGTTTGTCCGCCACGCTGAAGGCCAGCCGGCAGACGCCACCGGAGGCGGGCGCCCCAATCCGGGCCAACTCGTCGAGGTGATGCTGCAGGCGGGCGGCATTGACTCGCAGGCTCACCGGCATACTCTAGCTCGTCTTCCTCCGGCGTGCTTGCGGCAAGGGTGCCCGGCAACGTATCCTACGCGCCATTGAGGTATTCTTCTCGATTGCTGGTGACGCGTCACGCCCCCTGGCGCGAACGGGCCAGCCGCCTGAACGTTCACCGGAGACACCGCATCATGCCGACCAAGTTCGTTGCCCTCTGTAGTCTTGTGATTCTGCCCATCGCGCTCGTTGCGTTCCAGCAGGCCGCCGAGAAACCGGATCCTCTCGTCGCCAAAGCGATGGCCATCCACAAGGACGCCATCACGCTTGACACCCATGTGGACATCGGCGGCGCGGACTACGCCACGCCGGCGCTCGATCCCGGCGCGCCGACGAGCCGGTTGAAGTGCGATTTGACGAAGATGGAGAAGGGCGGCCTCAAAGGGGTGTTCCTGGCCGTATACGTCGGACAGGGGCCACTGGACGCCGCCGGGTACGCGCGGGCGCATGAGCAGGCGATGGTCAAGTTTGCTGCGCTCAAGCGCCTGACCGAACAGATGTATCCGAACCGCTGCGCGTTTGCCACCTCGCCCGCCGATGTCGAACGGATTGCCAAGACGGGCAAGCGGGTGATTATGACCGGCGTCGAGAACGGCTACCCAATGGGAATGGACCTGGCCAACGTCAAGAAGTTCTACGACCTCGGGGCGCGGTACATCACGCTGTCGCACAGTGGCAATAACCAGCTGGCCGATTCGTCCGGGTCCCGCGAGCCGCTTCACAACGGTCTGTCCGCGTTGGGTCGCCAAGTCGTGGCCGAAATGAACCGTCTCGGCATGATGATCGACGTGTCGCACATCGCTGAGAAGTCGTTCTGGGACGTGATCGCTCTCACAAAGGCGCCGATCATCGCGTCGCATTCCGGCAGCAAGGCGCTCGCCGACGTCGACCGCAATCTCACCGACGACCAGCTCAAGGCCCTGACGAAGAACGGCGGCGTCATCCAGACCGTGGCGCTGGCCAGCTTCCTGAAGATGGATGATCCGGCCCGGACCGCAGCCATCGCGAAACTGCGTGAGGAAATCGGGCTGCCGGCCCGTGGCGGGCGCGGCGCTGGCGGTGGTCGTGGCGGTGCGGGAGCAGCGGCGGGTGCGGCAGCGGAGGTCGTCGGTCGTCGGGCCGCGGCGGCGCCGATGACTGACGAGCAGCGCGCCGAGTACGAGAAGAAGATGGCGCTGCTCGAGGAACGGATGAAGGACGTTGATGCGAAGTTCCCGCCGGCGTCGCTCAAGGACTTCGTCGATCACATCGACCACGCGGTCAAGGTTGCCGGCATCGATCACGTGGGCATTGGCACCGACTTCGATGGCGGCGGCGGCATCGCCGGGTTCAACGACGACACCGACGCGCCCAATGTGACAATCGAGTTGGTGAGGCGCGGCTATACCGAAGAGCAGATCAAGAAGATCTGGGGAGGCAACCTGCTGCGTGTCTGGCGCGACGTGGAGAACGTCGCGGCGAAGCTGCAGAAGACCAGGTAGGCGAGACCCCAAGTTGATAGCCGCCTCTGCCGCGGCTTGGCGCGAACGCGGACGTCCCGTAGGGGCACGGCATGCCGTGCCCCTGCCATCAGACAAGACTCACGATCACGATCGATTCACGCGCCGACTCGAACGCCGAACCTCAGAAGCTCAGGCTCGCGCTCAGGCTGACGGTCCGCACGCCTTGAACATTGGTCGGCTTCAGGAAGAACGGCGACGTCATGTTGCCGTTGTAGCCGACGTAGTTCGCGTGATTGGTCAGGTTCTGGACGTACGCAGAGAACACGAGACGATAGCGGGTCAGATTGCCCCTGTCCACCGGCGTCACCTGCAGCCCGCTTGCGGTCGACGTGACCGAGATTCCGAGGCCGCCAGGTACCTTCTTCGTGCCGAACCCAATCGTGTACGAGAAGTTGCCGTACACATCCCACTGGCCCGTTGCTCGCTCAGTGTTTCGACCCACGCCCGCCGGGCGATCGTTGAACAGGAGATCGCCATTGTCATCGCGGCCCGTGCGGATCGTGTACGGCGAGCCGGATGATGCCCGAATCGCGATCATGGCGGTCAGGTTCTTGAGCGCCGTGCTGTTCAACGACGCATAGACCCGGTGTCGCACGTCGCCGAACGATGGACCCCACTCCGTATCCAGCCGTCCGCTCGCCGGGACGCTGAAGGCGTCATCCACGTTGTTCCGGGCTGTCGCGAGCGTGTAGCCCGCGTACACGATCAACCCCCGCCGCCAATTGAAGCGCCGACCGGTCGTTGCCGGTCCGATCGACGGCGGAGCGAGATTCAGATTCAGCGTCGTGGCCAGGGATCGCGAACGCGACTCACCGGCCGACGCCGTCTCGATAATATTCGCAAACGTCGGGTTCGAGCGCACGCCATCCACCGGGGCGTTCAGGTTGTCGCCAGCCAGCAGGCCGCTGGCCCAGGTGTCGGCGTAGAGGACATTGATCCGCATCACTTTGGTGATCTGCTGATCGAGTCCGAAGCTCACGCGCGTATTGTTCGCCATTCGCGCGTCCGCCCCGAGCAGATATCTGTTGGTCGCCGGAATCAGCCCAAGTGTCCCGGTATCCGGGTACGCCGGCGTGACGATGTTCAACTCCTGCTGGCGAAAGCCGTCAACGCGCAGGGTCTGTTCGTATGTGCCCGCATTGAGCCAGTCGTAGAAGCGGCCGACACTCGCCCGCAGCGTCGTCTTGCCGCTCTTGAATGGCGCCCACGTGATGCCGAACCGCGGGCCGATGTTGTTGTGATCATTCAGATGCGTCTGCGCCTCCACCCGAATGCCCGGGCTGAGCGTGAGGCTCTTGCGTACGCGAATGTCGTCCTGCAGATACCAGGCCGCCTGCACGTTCCAGTAGCTGATGCTCGGATCACCAATCCGTCGAGTATACGTGCGGGGCAGGCCGGCCTGGAACGCGGCAAGGCTCTCGAATGTGTACGTGCCCAGGACGTTCGCGGTGTCGTCTGACCGATACCGGCCGCCGTCGAACGAGATGCCCGTGCGCCAGGAGTGAACGCCGCGGACGTAGTCGAGGTCGGACTGCAGCGAGAGCCTGCGCGTGTGGCGGCCGCCGGACCGCTGGGCCCCGCCGCTTGTGAAGGCGTCGTTGACGATGACCGTCGGCGCCTCGAGCGACGATGTGGACGTGCTGTCGTTCCAGGTCATCAAGAGCCGGGTGTTGATAAAGAACCGCCGGCCAATCGGGCCGGCTTCCTGCAGGCGCAGCACCGCGGCGGTATCCTGCGTCGAGTACGCGCGTTCGATGAGATCGTACGCGCCGACACCAAGGTTCCTCATCCGGTCTGTGTAGCGGTACCCGACCGCGCGCAGGGTCTGGTCCGGCGTAAGGGCGTAATCGAACATGCCCTGAACGGCGAGCATGTCTTCCAGGACACGCACATTCATGTTCTCCGCGAGCGTGCCCGTGGGCGTTGCCGCGTACTGGATCGGCGTCGTGTACCCGTGGTAGCGGCTGACCCACAGACCGACGCTGCTCTTATCCTTGATGAGCGGGCCGCTGACGCTGAACACGGGGTTCTGCCACTGAGCCGGTCCTTTCTTCGGGATGAGCGGGTTGCGTCCGTCCAGCGCGCTGTCGGCGAGCGAAAGGCGCACGGTACCCTGCAGCGCTCCGATGCCCGGCTGCGTGATGATGTCGACAAACATCCCGCCGGCCGAGTGGTTCTCCGCGGCAAACTTATCGCGCGTGATGTGGATGGCCTTGATCTGCGCCTTGGGCGGCAGTTGCTGGCCCTCGAAACTATCGACGCGAATTGCCGCGCCAGCGCCCGCCATGTCCTGAAGCTGCTTCGCCATCTCGTTGGGGTCGTCCGAGAGCGCATCGATCTGTTCTCGCGTGAGCGCCGATCCGAACGTGGTGCCGCGGTCAGACGCCGTCGTCTGCGGGTCGCGAGCCACCGTGATCTCGGTCGTCATCCTGGCGAGGGGCAAGAGCAGCAGGTGCCTGTTGTCGCCCGCCTTGAGCCGAAGTTCTCCGATCGCGCCCAGTTCAAAGCCCGGAAATTCGCCGTGCACCGCATATCGGCCGAGAGGCAATCCCTCAAACGTCGCGAGCCCCCTGTCGGTCGACTTGATCGGCGCGATGTTCGTCTTCTTTGTGGCGTCGTCGATGCCGACGACCGTGACGACGGCACCGGGAATCACCAGACGGCTTGGATCGACGACCGTAATGATCAACCTGCTGATTGGCGCCGGCTGCGCCATTGATGTGGCGGAAAGCCCGCCGAGGACGTACAGCAGCGCAAGACTGCGGAAGAGGCGACGAGTCATGCCCACCTCCCGAATGTCATTCCTCCGACGGTGGCGCTGGCGACGGCGACGCACGCAACACGGGAAGCGAAAGCTGTCACGGGGGCGCGCCGCTGACTTCTTTAGGGGGCGAGGTGGACGGGGGAGACAGCTGTCTATTCTAGACCAGAAAGCCGGGACCGGGACACGGCTCATGACACGCGTCATCTCACAATTCTGACGTGCGCCCCGCCGCCTTCGGTTTCAGAAGCTGAAGTTCGCCGACAGGTTGAACGTCCGCACTCCCTGCACCTGCGTCGGTTTCTTGAACAGCGGCGACGTCATGATGCCGTTGTAGCCGACGTAGTTCGCGTGGTTCGTCAGGTTCGACATGTTAAGGCTGAACGAGAGCCGGTAACGGGGTTGAGCCTGCGGGGCCGGCATGGCCGGCATCGAAATGCCTGCAGCCCTCGCAATGGTCGCCAGATCGATCCCGCCGGCAGCCGGCGCCTTCCTCTTGCCGAATCCAATGAAGTACGAGAAGTACCCGTACGTGTTCCACTGACCTGAGGCCCGCTCGGTGTTG
>JAPKZO010000008.1 GCA_026393755.1 Acidobacteriota bacterium | reverse complement strand
CCCCGTCCGGAATCTGGATGCCCTGAAGAACCAGGAACTCCGGATGCGCGTCATCAAGGTCAACAAGAAGCGCGGGAACATCGTGTTGTCGCGCAAGGTCCTGCTCGAAGAAGAGAACGCCGAGAAGAAGAAGTACACGCTCGGGGCGCTGGCCGAGGGCAAGGTGCTGCGCGGCACGGTGAAGAACATCACCGACTACGGCGCCTTCATCGACCTCGGCGGCATCGACGGCCTGCTGCACATCACGGACATGTCGTGGGGGCGCGTGGGCCATCCGTCGGAGATCTTCAAGGTCAACGACGAAATCGACGTCATCGTGCTCAAGTACGATCCGCTGACCGAGCGCGTGTCGCTCGGCCACAAGCAACTGGTGGCGGATCCGTGGAGCAACGTGACCGATCGGTATCCGGTCGGCGCGCGCATGACGGGCAAGGTCGTCAGCCTGACCGACTACGGGGCGTTCATTGAACTGGAGCCTGGCGTCGAAGGCCTCATTCACGTGTCCGAGATGACGTGGAGCAAGCGCGTCAAGCATCCGTCGAAGATCCTCAACCAGGGCGACGCCGTCGAGGCGATGGTGCTCGGCGTGGATCCGGGGGCGCGGCGCATCTCGCTCGGCCTCAAGCAGATCGAGAGCAACCCGTGGCACGAACTGGCCTCCAAGTACCCGGTGGGCGCGCGCATTGTCGGCAAGGTGCGCAATCTGACCGAGTTCGGCGCGTTCGTGGAGGTGGAAGAGGACATCGACGGCCTCATTCACATCTCGGACATGTCGTGGAGCAAGCGGATCAAGCATCCGTCTGAGGTGTTGAAGAAGGGCGACAAGGTCGAGGCGATCGTGTTGAACATCGACGCCGAGAACCAGCGGTTGTCGCTCGGACTCAAGCAGCTGGCCACCGACATCTGGGACGAGTTCTTCTCGCAGCACCAGGTGGGCGACACGATCGACGGCAAGGTGGTCCGGATGACCAACTTCGGCGCGTTCGTCGAGCTGGCCGAGGGGATCGAGGGCCTGATCCACGTGTCCGAGTTTGACGATCAGCTCGAGGAGAAGATCGAACTCGAGGTGGAGAAGACCTACCCGATGAAGATCATCAAGCTGAGTCCGTCCGAGCGGAAGATCGGCCTGAGCATCCGCGCGATGCGGGTGGAACAGGACCGCGCCGATTGGGCCACGTATTCCGAGAACACCGGAAAGCCGCAGGCCACCCTGGCGGATCACTTCCGCCAGCAGCAGCGGGACGGGAAGTAGTCGGACGGCCGCCGAGGAGGCGGCCAGGTGTTTGGTTCCGGCGGCGCGGCACGGCCCGATTCCGGGTCTTGGTCGCGCCAGCCGGGCGTCATCTTCCTGCCGCGAGTCATCCATGACCAAGGCCGAACTCGTCGAAGAAGTTTCGCGCGTGTCGGACCTCACCAAGAAACACTCCGAGGTCATCGTCGACACGGTCTTCCGCAGCATCATCGATGCGCTCCAGAAGGGCGAGAAGATCGAGTTGCGGGGGTTCGGGAGTTTTCGTCTCCGGCAGCGCGAGCCGCGCAAGGGGCGTAACCCCAAGACGGGCGCCCGCGTGGACGTGCCGCCCAAGCGCGTGCCGTATTTCAAGCCGGGCAAGGAACTGAAGGATCTCATCAACCACGAGGTTGAGGTCCGACCGGTCGTTGGAGTCGCGGCGGCCGACATCGGTCCGACGTCCAACGAGAACCCGCCACCCGCTGCGTCCTGACGCCCGTGGAACGCCTATGGTCGCCGTGGAGGCTCGAATACGTGAACAAGGTCGATGACGCGGGCGGCTGTGTCTTTTGCGCGGCGCTCTCCCAGGCCGACCAGGCCCCTCTCGTCGTCTACCGCGACGAGAACGCGTTCGTCATCCTGAACATGTTCCCGTACAACAGTGGGCATCTGATGATCGTGCCCGCGCGCCACATCGCGACGCTGGGCGCGGCGTCGCCTGCGGAACGTGCCCGCATGATCGAATTGACGTCGCTGACAGAAGCCGTACTCAGTGAGGTGTACCGCCCCCAGGGACTGAATGTCGGGATGAATCTCGGCCGTGCCGCCGGCGCCGGTATCGTGGATCACCTGCACATCCACGTCGTGCCACGCTGGAATGGGGACACCAATTTCGTCTCGGTTGTCGGCGAGGTGCGGGTGCTGCCGGAGGATCTGGAGCAGTCGGCCTCCCGTCTCAGGCCGGTGTTTGAGCGGTTGGGACAGCAGCAAGTCGCAAGCAGCAAGAAGCACGAATGAACGCGTAGGGGCGCGGCATGCCGCGCCCGCTCAGAAGCCCACGATGATCCTCGAATTCACGTCCGCCCAATTGGAATTCCAGCACGCGATTGAACTGTTCGCTCGTGAGCACGTCGCGCCGGTCGCAGCCCACATTGACGAGAGCGGCGAGTTTCCCGTGACGTTGATGACGCGCGCGGGGGAACACGGCCTGATGGGCGTCACCGTGCCGCAGGCCTGGGGAGGCGGAGGACGCGACTATTTGAGCTACGCGCTGGCTGTCGAGGCGGTTTCGCGCGCGAGCGCAACCGTCGGCGTCATCCTGATCGTGAACAATTCCCTCGTCGCCGAAGTGCTGGCTCGATTCGGCGCCGATGACCACAAGGACCGCTGGCTGCGCGCGTTGGCGACTGGCCAGGCGCTGGGATCGTTCGGGCTGTCAGAAGAGGACGCGGGCACCGACGCCGCCAACCTCGAGATGCAGGCGACGCTGGTCGAGGACGGGAAGGCGTACTGCCTCAACGGCCGCAAGGTCTGGGTCGCGTGCGCCGAGGTGTCCAACGTCGCGCTCGTGTTCGCCGTGACTCGGCCCGGCCAGCGCGCGCACGGCATCACCGCGTTTCTCGTGCCAATGAGCACCCCGGGCATCGAGCGGACCGCTCGTGCCGACTCGCTGGGGGTGCGCGGCCTGGGCTGCATGGATCTCACATTCAATGACGTCGTGATCCCGGCCGACCACGTCGTGGGCGCGGTCAACGACGGGTTCAAGGTGGCCATGTGGGCGCTCGAAGGCGGCCGCGTCGCCATCGCCGCGCAAGCGCTCGGCATCGGTCAGGCCGCGCTCGACGAGGCGTTGCGCCATGCGAAGGAGCGCCATACCTTCGGCAGGGCCATCGCGAACTACGAGGCCGTCCAGTTCATGCTGGCCGACATGGCCACCGAACTCGACGCGGCGCGCATGCTCACCTGGAAGGCCGCGTCGCTGAAAGCGACACAAACGAGCATCGTGACGGAGGCGGCGCAGGCGAAGCTGGCGGCGTCGTTGGCCGCGCACGAGGCGGCCGACAAGGCAATGCAGATCCTCGCGTCGGCCGGCTACCGCCGAGGATCCAGGGTCGAGCGATATTTCCGCGACGCGCGCGCCACCGAGATCTATCAGGGCACGTCGGAAACCCAGCGCATGGTCATCGCCGAGCGCGTCCTCGGCATCCGCCGACACGGATAGAGCGTCGGGATTCGGGGGACTCGGGCCTGGGACCGCCGGCTCCAGCCCGGCCCTGCGGGCGCGACCACCTTCGCCAAGGCTACGGCGGTCCGCCGAAGCGTGACACGGAGGCGGATGAATCGCGCCCCTCCGTCTCTCCATTCCGCGAACCGCTGTGCCGTCCCAGCCACCGCCGCACGAAGACAGCCGTGACAGCGACGAGGGTGAACGGCCAATACATCAGCGCCAGGAAGCCGGTCGCCAACGAGACCCCGAAGTTCCCTTGCGCGATCAGCGAGAGCCCGAACGACGAAAACGGATTGTCGTTGATCAGGTAGGTCCAGGTCGACGTGGGACCGCGCAAGCCGGCGCGGTCGAGGTCGATCGTGCCGCTTTCTGCCGACAGACGTCGGAACGTCTCGACCACCTCATCGCGCAGCCCCTCCATCATCGCGGCGTAGGCGTCGATGATCTGCCGCTGGAACTCGGCGAGCGGATCACGCCCGCCGTAACGCTGCAGGTGGATCCCCTCGCGGATCTCCTCGATCAACGCCAGATGCGCGCTCCAGCGCCTGTCGAGCAGAATGAGCGTGAGGCGGTTTTCCACCCGCCGCAGTTCGGCCGCACCGACCGCGCGCTCGAGTTCGGCGTAACGATCGGGCGCCCCGTCGACGCAGGCCCTCGGTTCAATCGCGTCGTGCAGCCATTCTTCCCGGCGTTCGCACATCTGCGTGCGCTGTTCCTCGACCATGGCCGAGTACCGCCACAGCGTGCGGCGAATCTCGAAAGTCTGGCCCTCGATGATGCGCTGGGCCCGGGCAATCTCGCGCCTGACAATCAGATCGTTGATCGATCCTTCCTGACGCGAAGGCCTGTGTCGCGCCGGGATCTGCCGGATCACACCGTAACGGCGGATCAGATCGTCTTCGAGGCTGATGAAGAACCGGGAGCTGCCCGGGTCGCCCTGGCGCCCGGCGCGTCCGCGCAGTTGATCGTCGATCCGACGGCTCTCGTGGCGGTTCGTGCCGATCACGTACAAGCCGCCCAGTTGAGCGACCTCGTCGCGCAGCGTCTCGTCGCCCCCGCCAAGGACGATGTCAGTGCCTCGCCCGGCCATGTTCGTCCAGATCGTGACCGCCCCGGGCATGCCGGCGCGGGCAACGATCAGCGCTTCGCGCGCATCGTGCCTGGCGTTGAGGACGCGGCACTTGATCCGTCCTCTGCGCAGCGAGCCAGCGAGTGCCTCCGATTCTGAAACGCTTGCCGTGCCGACCAGAACAGGGCGGCCCGTGGCGTGGGTGCGCATGATTTCGTCAACCAGCGCAGCCATCTTGGCCTGGACGTGTGAGAACACGACATCCGGTTCGTCGACGCGCCTGCACGGACGGTTGGGCGGGAACACCACCGTCGTCAGGTTGTAGAACTCCTTGAATTCAATCGCGGATGGGACAGCCGTGGCCGTCATGCCGGCGATCCTCGGCCAGAGCCTGACAAAGTGCTGGATCGGTATCGATCCGAGAATCGTGCCTTCGGTGCGAACCTCGACGCCTTCCTTGGCCTCGACCGCTGGCTGGATGCCATGCGGCCAGCGCCGGTTGTCGGCCACCCGCCCGGTGAATTCGTCCACCAGTTCAACGCGCCCGCCCCGGACAATGTAGTCGCGGTCGCGATGAAGCAGGGCCTCCGCATGAAGGGCGACGTGGATTGCAGAGAGCAGCAGATGCTGGCTTGGTTCATGCAGCGGTTCGCATCTCAGCCGTTTCTGGATGTGCCGGAAACCGGCGTCCGTGATGGCCACGTTCCGCTCGTGTTCGTCAATCCGGTAGTCCACCCCCGCCCGCAGTTGCCGCACCATCTCCGCCAGCATGCGGTGGTCGACGTCGGGAGAGGCGGTCTCACCGGCAATCACAAGCGGGACCCGGGCCTCATCGACCAGGATAAAATCCGCCTCGTCGACAATCACGTAGTGGAACGGGCGCTGTACCGGGTGCACCGGGTCCGTGACGATGTGATCGCGGAGGAAGTCGAAGCCGGCCTCCTTGGCGGTCACGTAGGTGATGTCCGCTGCGTACGCCGCCCTGCGTTCTTCTCGACTCAGGCCATGCGTTACCGACGCCACCGAAAGTCCCAGGAAGCGGTACGCGGCGCCCATCCACGCGGCGTCGCGGCGGGCCAGGTAGTCGTTGGCTGTGAGGATGTGCACGCCGCGGCCGGTGAGTGCGTTGAGCACGACGGGCAGGACGGCGACTAGCGTCTTGCCTTCTCCGGTGGCCAGTTGCGCCAGTTTGCCCTGGTGGAGGGCGATCGCTGCCATCACCTGTACGTCGAACGGACGAAAACCCAGCACGCGCGAGCAGACTTCGCGTGTCAGAGCGTAGACGTGCGGGAGCAGATCGCCGGGTTCTTCGCCGTCAAGCGCCCGCCGCCTCGCGACGTCGAATTGCGCACGGAGCTGATCGTCGGCGAGTTGCGACACGTCGACCCCGTCGATGCGCGCCAATTGCCTGCGATAGGGGCGGAGATCGTACTCGATGGGGATCCCGGCCACTCTCAGGTAGGTCCGGCGAACCCATTCGCGGCGCTCCCCGCGCCCGTGCCCGGTAGGTCGATCGTCGCGTGATAATTGGGTCGTGGTCACGCAGTGTCAGGTGCGACTGTCTGAACTCCCGAATCCCGCTCGTCCGCCGAAGCCCTTCGACAAACTCAGGGCGAAGGCGAAAATCCCTACCCCAGTATCTGCTTTGCGATCGTCACCAGTTGCAGATTCGACGTGCCCTCGTAGATCTGACCGATCTTCGCGTCGCGCCAGAGTTTTTCCACCGGGTAGTCCTTCACGAAGCCGTACCCGCCATAAAGATTGATCGCCAGCGAGGTGACGCGTTCGGCGACCTCCGACGAGAAGATCTTGCACATGGCCGCTTCGGTCAGGAACGGCTTGCCGGCGTCGCGCAGCCTCGCCGCGTTGTAGACGAGCAGCCGTGCCGCCTCGATCTCGGTGGCGGCGCGCGCCAGCTGCGCCTGGACCAGCTGGAAGTCGGCGATCGCCTTGCCGAACTGCTTCCGTTCCTTCGTGTAGCGGATCGCGTGTCCGAGGGCACCGCTGGCCAGGCCAATCATCTGCGCCCCGATGCCGATGCGCCCCTCGTTCAGCGTCTCGATCGCCACCTTGTACCCTTTCCCGATCTCGCCGAGGATGTTCGCCTTCGGCACGCGGCAGCCTTCGAGGATCAGTTCGCAGGTGCTGCTGGCGCGGATGCCGAGCTTGTCCTCCTTCTTGCCGACCGAGAAGCCGGCCATGCCCCGCTCGACGATGAAGGCCGTGATGCCGCGATAGCCGGCGGCCGGATTGACGTTGGCGAACACGATGAAGATGTCGGCTTCGTTCCCGTTGGTGATCCAGAGCTTGCGGCCGTCGATCACGAAATCGTCGCCGTCGGCCACGCCCCGGGCGGCCATGGCGAACGCGTCGCTTCCGGACCCGGCCTCCGACAAGGCGTAGGCGCCAATGGTGTCGCTGGCCAGCCTCGGCAGGAACCGCGCCTTCACGTCGTCCGATCCCCAGCGGAGGACGGCGTTGATGACGAGTGTGTTCTGAACGTCGACCAGCACGCCTACCGACGGGTCGACCGCCGATAGCGCCTCGACCGCGAGAACGGCGTGGAAGAACTTCGCGCCCCCGCCGCCGTACTGCTCAGGGATTTCAATGCCCATCACGCCGAGGTCGAACAACTGCGTGAGCAGCGTCTTCGGTAATTTCGCGTGTTCGTCCATGTCGCGGACGAGCGGCCGGATCTGGGCGTCGGCGAATTCGGCCACGCTGTCGCGCAGCAGCACTTCGTCTTCGGCGAGCTGGGTCAGAGCGGGGATGGCAGTATCGTTGGACAATGGCGTCTCCTGTAAAGAACGCTAATGTTATCATCGAACCATGAGCAGGTTCCTCGACGCTGCCGGCAGAGGTGGGCTGGTGATCGTCGTCGGACTTGCGCTGAGTCTAGCAGCCCGTGGTGAAAGTCGGTCTGCATCCGACCGACGCTGCTTCCCGCCTTGTGGCGATGCTCAAAGCTCAAAACCGCAGACGCCGGCCCAGGCCCCGCCATCACAGAAGGGCCAGGCGCCCGTGTTCCGCGCCGGCGTCAATGTCGTTCGTGTCGACATTATCGTGACCGACCGGCAGGGCAACGCGGTAACCGATCTTGCGCAGTCGGATTTTGAGGTGCTCGAAGACGGAAGACCGCAGACGATCGATCTGTTTCGGCTGGTCAATTCGAATGGAACTCCAGGGCCGGGAGCGGAACCCGCGCGGCCGATTCGGTCGATGTACGACGAGGAGGCGGAAGCAGCCCGCGAAGACGTGCGATTGTTCGTCATCTTTCTTGACGACTACCACGTACGATTGCAGAACTCCCTCCGCATCCGGGACACGCTTGTGCAGTTTGTGACGACGCAACTGGGGCCGCTCGACATGGTGGCGATCATGTACCCCCTGACGCCGGTCACCGCGCTGTCCTTCACGCGCGATCGCAACGTCCTGGTGCAGGCTATCCGGTCATTCGAAGGCAGAAAGTTCGATTACAGTCCCCGCAATGCGTTCGAACGGGAGTATGTGTTCTACCCGCCGCAGATCATCGAGACGCTGCGCAACCAGGTGACGCTCTCGGCGCTCGAGGGGCTGCCAGTCCGGCTGGGATCGCTGCGGGAAGGCCGGAAGGCCGTGATTCTGGTCAGTGAGGGGTTCGTGGGGATCCAGCCGGCACAGGTGAGCGGGCCGATGGCGGGGTTCCCTGGCGCGGCCGCTCCGCCAGGCGGTTCCCTCAGCGACGACCGCGCGCAGTTCCAGGCGGATCTCGATATCCAGCGGGAACTCAGGGACATCGCCGACACGGCGAACCGCAACAATACGGCGGTGTACGCGCTGGATCCGCGTGGACTGGCCGTCACCGAGTACGGCATCAACGAGAACGTCGACCAGCGTCAGGATCTCAATACGCTCCGGCAGTCGCAGAGCACTCTGCAGGGGCTCGCCAACGACACCGATGGCCGGGCCATCGTCAATCGCAACGATCTGGCAGCGGGCCTCACGCAGGTTGTCCGCGACACCAGCTCGTACTATCTGGTGGGGTACAACTCCTCACTGACGACTCCAGACGGCAAGTTCCACAAGATCGACATCCGGCTGAAGCGACCCGGCCTGCAGGTGCGAGCCCGGAAGGGCTACTGGGCGCCGACCGCAGAAGACGCCGCCAGGGCCGCCGCTCCGCCCAAGCCCAGGCCGCCCGCGGCGGTCGAGCAGGCGCTCAGCGCGGTGGAGGGCAATGCGCCGCGCGAATCGGTGGCGGCGACATGGATTGGCACGGCCCGTGGCGAGGAGGGCAGAACCCGCATGACCTACGTGTGGGAGCCGCTGCCTCCGATTCCAGGCGATAAGCGCCCGGAGCCGTCGCGCGTGCTGGTGGTGGCCACGGGGTCGGACAGCCAGACGTACTTTCGCGGTCGCGTACCGGCGGAGGCGCCCGTCGGCGCCGTCGCGGGAGCTGCGGCACCGCCAGACGCGGCACCGGTTGCGGGTGTCCGCGAGCCATCGAAGATCAGTTTCGACGTCCGCCCGGGCAAGATGCAGCTCCGCACGTCGATTGAGAACGCGGCTGGGCAGGTCATCGACGCGACGGAGCAGGACCTGACGATTCCCGACTTCTCGGCGCAGAAGGTGGCGCTGTCGACGCCGCTCGTGTTCTGCGCGCGCACGGTGCGCCAGATGCAGTCGCTGCTGCGGGACCCCGACCCGACGCCGACTGCCCTCAGGCAGTTTCGGCGTACCGACCGGCTGCTGATCCGGTTCTCCGCTTACGCGCCGCGCCTGGCCGCGCCGATCGTCACGGTCCGGCTGCTCAATCGGGTGGGCCAGAAGATGAGCGACCTCGGCCTCAAGGCGCCGGACGCGGCGGGGGAGTTCTATTCGGTGGATCTGCCGTTGAGCGGGCTCTCGCCGGGGGAGTATCTGATTGAAGTGATGGCCGCTGGTGATGGCGGCGAGGCCACCCAGCTGATCGCGATGCGGGTGGTCAGTTAGTGCATGGAGTCAGACCTCATTACGACACTCCTGGCGCGGTCAGGAATCCGATGGCCTCGTCCTGATCCGCGTTCATCAAGACCCGCAGCAGTTGTCCATTCGCCGCGGCCGCGACGTCGACCACGTGGATCGTGCCGGCCAGGTCCGCGAATTCCGGAACCAGCTCGGCGAACTGGTTTGGCGCGTCCAGCAGGAACGTCCAGTTGAAGATCACGCCGGGGTCGTCGGGATAGATCGGCAGGTAGCGGATCGCCGACTCGACCAGGTCCTGGAAGAAGTGCGTGCCGAATGACAGTTCCGGCATCGCGCCTCCACGCTTCTCCCCGACCTCCATGAGCAGCGCGGTATTGCTGATGTCCGAGTACGTCACCGTGACGCCAAGCTTGATGTCCCCGCGGCTGCCCCAGCGGCCGGGCCCAATCATGGCGAACCGGTGCTTCGGGAGCAGCTTGTTGAGCCGTCCCATCGCGCGCCCGACGTTTCGCAGCGCGTCCAGGTTCTCGAGACGCTCGTACTGGCGCGGATCGACAAACACGATGTGCGTGAGGTCTGGCACTCGGCCGTTGGACACGAACCGCTTGGCGGTGAAAATAATCCGGTCGGCCGGGATGTCCCGCGGAATCGGCGTCGCGGCCACCTCGTCCGTGTAGGTCTGCGGCCGGCATTGCAGCAGGTAGAAGTCCTGGCCGTCGTGCGCGAACTCGATGTCGACCGGGCCGCCGATCTTCTCGCGCAGCACCTGCAGCAGCGACCGCATCTGCGCAAGGAAGGGCGTCGTGGTCGCGAGCCCCTCGAATGTCGCCACGATGTCATCGGTCGAGCCGTCCCAATCGAGCCCTCCGACCGGGTGCAGGCCCTCCCGGTCGCATAGTGAAAAGACCTGCCTGAACATCGGGTACTTCGCCCCGTACTGCTTGAGCAGATCCGAAATCAACACCGTCGCAAACCGGTTCGCGTCGAGGTTGATCAGATCGATGCGCTTCGGCGAATAGCGGAGCAGTTCCTGCGGCGTGACATTGGCGCGAAGGCCGGGTTGGCCCGGCGCCAGCAGCACGGGGTAGTCGTCGCTCAGCCGATCGACCGCCCGCGTGCCGAGGCCTGGCACCATGCGCACCAGACCGTCCTCGCGCGTGATGCGCGGCGACCACCGGAACTCGTTGTTGCTGACCGCAACGCCGCCAAACGCTGGCAGAAAGTAGCGGCCGACCTTCGTGCCGACCACTTCCTGGATCATCACGCCCATTTCCTCGTGCAGATCGAGCAGGCCGCGCTCGGCGCGGTACTCGATCGGATCGGGGCTGAAGATCGAGGCGTACACTTCGGCGATCGCATCGAGCAGCGCCAGCATCCGCTCCCGCTTGGTGCCGCGGTTGGCCAGAAACAGACTCTTGTACTTGCCCGAGAACGCCGATCCAATCCGGTCCTCGAGCAGGCTCGAACTGCGGACGATGAGGGGGCGATCGCCCATGTCGTCGAGCGTGACCGCCAGTCCCTTGAGAATTTCCTTCGGAAAGTCCGAGTTCTTGAACGCCTGGACGATATGCGGGTATTCCTTGCGGACCTGTTCGATCTCGAGGTACTTGCGGTTGTGGATGTCCTGCAGGTGGTTGTGGTCGATAAAGGCGAGGATCCCGTCCGACGTGAGATACCAGGTCTTCGGGATCTTGATGGCGCCAAGCGCATCCTCGTACTCTTCCGACCGGCGCACGATGTTGTGGGCCAGCAGCAAGCCCGAACTCTTGCCCCCCAATTTGCCCCGCGATCCGGCGGGCGAAACGACGCGCTGCACGATGTCGCAGAAGTCGTGCACGTGCAGGTAGTGCTTGGCCGTGTTGATGTACTCGATGTCCTCAGTGAGGAACCGCCGGACCAGCGACACGCGCAGGCCCAGCTGCACCGAGCGCGACAGTTCCTTGTCCTCGAACCCCATCTGCTGAAAGTGTTCGAGCGCATCCGCGATCTCGCCGAGCGACGTGCGCTGATTCTCGACGGCCTCGACGAGGAATCCGCACTTGTCGTCCTTGACCCACAATTCGATCACGTGCGCGATCTCGTCGTCGCTCAGGTTCGAGGCGGCAATCCGGAACGCCGCATTGGTGATGCCCATGACCTCGTCGAGACTCGCGCGCTCGAGCGGGCGATTCTCGTCTGAGGTTTCCCGGTCGCGCTGATTGGCACCCAGACGTTCGAGCAGGTTCTGCGCTTCCTCGATGCCCTGCCAGACCAGGTGGTTGAGCATCCGCCGCGACACGCGTTGCAGCAGGTGCGGATCCGTGCGGCGGAGGAACTCGACGATGATGCGCCATTCGCGGCGGTCGTCGGCGGGCAGCCGCTCGAGCGAGACGTGCCAGTGGCGCACCATCCCGCGGAGGCGCCGCTCCGTGAGGTACTGCCCGAGCAGCGCGGCGGCCGCGTCGATCAGGCGGCGCTCCTCCTTGAGGAACGGGCCTTCGTCGGCCTTGGGAAACTGGCGTGAATAGAACACCTCCACCGCGCCCACCGGTTTGCCCATCACCAGCACCGGCGCCCGCAGCGCCCACGGCGTCTCGGTGACGAGCGGCGGTTCGTAGATCGACGAGTCGATCGTGATCTTCGCCCAGCACGAATCCGGGTGCAGCCAGCCCGGCGGCATCGCCGTGACCATGCCGCGACACACGTCGTCTGGCGTCCGCTCAGGATCAGACGTCAGATCGTGCACCTGGTAGAGGCAGTTCAACTCCTTCGCCCGCTCGCGCAGGCGGTCGAACATGTCGATGGGGCCGTCGCCAGGAGTCGTCATCAGTGACACCAGTATGGCCTGACGATGGTGAGGGACTCAACTGGAGAGGGGGGAGTGTGCCGGCGGGTGAGAAGCAGGGGCGCGGTGAATTGCGCCCCCGCGGTAACTTGTCTCTACACCCACCCGCGCTGGTGGCAGGCGCTCGCCACGCGATTGATCGCGATGACGTAGGCCGCGTCGCGCGTGTACAGCTTCTTGCTCTTGGCCAGTTCCGCCACGCTGTGGAACGCGTTGGTCATGATGTGGTCGAGCTTGCTCAGGACTTCTTCCTTGGGCCAGTAGTAGTTCATGTTGCCCTGGACCTGCTCGAAGTAGCTGCAGGTGACGCCACCCGCGTTGCACAGGAAGTCCGGAATCACGAAAATGCCGCGCGATTCGATGACCTTGTCGGCTTCGGGCGTGGTCGGGCCGTTGGCACCCTCGGCGATCAGCTTGACCCTCTTGGCGATCCGGTTCACGTTGTCGCCGGTGATCTGGTTCTCGATGGCGGCCGGGATGAGGATGTCGACGTCCTGCTCGATCCAGGCGTCGCCCGGCAGAATCTCGTAACCGAGGGCCTTGGCCTTCGCTTTGTCGACGCTGCCGAACTTGTCGGTGATCCCGATCAGGCCTTCGAACGTCACGCCATCCATCTTGCGGAACGTGTAGGTCTTCTGGTCGGCCTCGTCCCAGCACGACACGCTGATCACCCTGCCGCCGTACTTGGTGAACAACTGCACGGCGTACTGCGCCACGTTGCCGAAGCCCTGCAACGCAGCCGTCGACTTGGTGATGTCCATCCCCAGCAGCTTGCACGCCTCGCGGACCGTGTAGATGACGCCGTGGCCGGTGGCCTCGGTGCGGCCGAGCGAGCCCCCCATGCCCACGGGTTTCCCTGTGATGAAGCCGGGCTCCTTGCCGCCGTGGATGACCTCGAGCTCGTCCATCATCCACACCATGTGCTGCGGATTGGTCATCACGTCGGGCGCCGGGACGTCGCGTGCGTAGCCCACCTGCTTGGCGAGTTGCCGCACCCAGCCGCGGCAGATCGCTTCCTGTTCGCGGGCGCTCAGGTGGTGCGGATCGCAGATGACGCCGCCCTTTCCGCCACCAAGCGGAATGTCGACGACCGCGCACTTCCACGTCATCCACGTCCCGAGCGCGCGCACCGTGTCGATGGTCTCGTGCGGATGGAAGCGGATGCCGCCCTTGTTCGGGCCGCGGGCATCGTTGTGCTGCACGCGGAAGCCGCGGAACACCTTCACTTTTCCGTCATCCATGCGAACGGGAATCGCAAACTGAAACTCGCGCATCGGCCACCGCAGCAAGTCGCGGGTACCGGCATCCAGATCCAGGATGTCGGCCACCTTGTCGAACTGGGCCTGCGCCATTTCAAACGGATTGAATGGCTTGGACACTGTCGCACTCCTTCGGCGCCGCAGCGCCATCCTCAACGGTTGATGAATTCGGACTGAACCACGCCAGGAATAGAAACGCTCTCGTCTCACCGGGGGGCATCTGCAGGAGATTGCATGCACGAGCCAAGTGCAACCCCTGAATGGACTTCGGGCCAGAGTATCGATTGCCCCGAGCCAAGTCAAGCCACACCAAAAGAATAGGAATTGCGCCAGCCCGGCCGCTCCACCCGCTCCCTTGGTCCTGCGTCACTTCGGTATAGACTGTCAGATATGAAGACGCCGGCCTCCGAGGCAACCGCTGGCAGCGCGCGCCGGGAAACCGAGACGCGGGATCCAGCTCCGCGCAAGACCGGCGAGAGGGAAGCCTCGTTTACCACGATCTCCGGACGGCCAATCGATCGCCTCTACACGCGCGAATCACTCGCGGGGTGGGACGAGACGCAGGATCTGGCCGAGCCGGGCCAGTTTCCGTATACGAGGGGCATTCATCCGACCGGTTATCGCGGCAAACCATGGACGATGAGACAGTTTTCGGGGTTTGGGACGCCGGAGGAGACCAACGGGCGCTACAAGCATCTGCTCGCGGCCGGAGGCACCGGCCTGAGTGTCGCGTTCGACCTGCCGACCTTGATGGGGCGCGACCCGGACCACGAACTGTCGTTGGGCGAGGTCGGGAAGTGCGGCGTCAGCATCGCGTCGCTGGCCGACATGGAGACGCTGTTCGAGGGCATTTCGCTTGCCGACATCACGACGTCGATGACGATCAATTCGCCGGCGCCGATGCTGTTGGCCATGTATCTGGTGGTCGCGGAGCAGCAGGGGGCCGACTGGCGGACGATTTCCGGCACCATCCAGAACGACATCCTGAAAGAGTTCATCGCGCAGAAGGAGTACATCTATCCGCCGCGCCCCTCGATGCGCCTGATCACCGACGTGTTCGGATTCTGCGCCGAGCAGGTGCCGAAGTGGAACACGATCTCGGTGAGCGGCTATCACATCAGGGAGGCCGGTGCGACGGCGCTCCAGGAGCTGGCCTTTACCCTGCGCGACGGCGTGGAGTACGTCCAGTACGGCGTTGACGCGGGCCTGGATGTCGACCAGTTCGCGCCGCGGATCTCCTTCTTCTTCAACGCGCACAGCGACTTCTTCGAGGAGCTGGCGAAGTACCGCGCAGCCCGGAAGATCTGGGCCCACGTGATGCGCGACCGTTTCGGGGCGAAGAACGAGCGCTCATGGAAGCTCCGCTTTCATACGCAGACCGCCGGCGTGTCGCTCACGGCCCAGCAGCCGTACAACAACGTCGTTCGCGTGGCGCTCCAGGCGCTCTCGGCCGTGCTCGGTGGCACCCAGTCCCTCCACACCAACTCGCTCGACGAGGCACTGGCGCTGCCCACGGCGGAGGCCGCGACACTCGCCCTTCGGACGCAGCAAATCATCGCTCACGAAAGCGGCGTCACCAACGCGGTCGATCCATTCGGGGGTTCGTACTTCCTCGAGAAGCTGACGCTCGACCTGGAAAGAGAGGCGCTCGAGTACTTCGACAGGATCGATCGGATGGGTGGCATGGTCGCGGCCATCGAGCGCGGGTTCCCGCAGCGCGAGATCGCCGACAGCGCCTACCGCTATCAGCAGGCCGTGGAGCGACACGAGAAGATCGTCGTCGGCGTCAACCGGTTCGCTGTCGGGGAGGACAGGGGAGTGCCCATCCTCTCGATAGACGAAGCCGCCGCAGCCCGTCAAATCGAGCGGCTCCAGGCGCTCCGCCGCGATCGCGACCATGGTCGCGTGCGCACGGCGCTGGACAATCTCAAGCGGGCGGCCGAGGGCAAGGCGAACACGATGATCCCGCTGCTCGAGGCCACGCGCGCGTACGCGACGGTCGGCGAGATGTGTGATGCGCTTCGTGAGGTGTGGGGCGAGTACGTAGAGCAGCCGGTGATTTAGCGTTGCGAGGCAGAAGTAAGAATCAAGAAGCTACCGACTACTGACTACTGGGCACCTATGTCAAAGATTAGAGTGGTGATCGCAAAACCCGGGCTCGACGGACATGACCGCGGCGCGAAGGTCATCGCGCGAGCGCTGCGCGACGCCGGGATGGAAGTGATCTACACCGGGCTCCGGCAGACGCCTCTCCAGATTGTCAGCGCCGCCATACAGGAAGACGCCGACGTCATCGGTTTGTCGATTCTCTCAGGGGCGCACAACCATATCTGTCCGGAGGTCATGCGCCTGCTCAAGGAACAGGGTCTCGACGACGTCATCGTCGTGGTCGGCGGCATCATCCCCGATCTTGATGTGGCGCGGCTCGCCGAAGTCGGCATCCACGGGGTCTTCCGGCCCGGCACGTCGATGCGGGAAATCATCGACTACATCACCAGTCACGTCCGCTCCAGAGCGGAGACCGCGTGAATCTCGAAGTCAGACTAATCGGCGGTCGCGGATGTTCCGATAAGTCGTAGCGGCGGCTTGACTCTCGAGCAGCCTGGGACTACGCTGTCCCGGGGTACGCCGGGCTGGCGCTAACACGTTTCTGTTCAGTTACTTGGAGCTATGCCGTACAGGCTTTTGCTGGCCGACGACAGCGTCACCATCCAGCGCGTCATCGAGCTGACCTTCGCCGACGAAGACATCGAGGTGATCGCGGTCGGCGATGGACGCGAAGCGATCCGCCGCATCGAGGCCGACCGCCCGGATATCGTGCTGGCCGACGTGGGTATGCCCGAAAAGGATGGCTACGAGGTCGCGGCCTACGTCAAGAACACGCCACATCTCTCTCATATCCCGGTGCTTCTGCTGACCGGTGCATTCGAACCAATCGACGAACAGCGGGCGCAGGCGGTCGGATGCGCTGGCGTGCTGGCAAAGCCGTTCGAGCCCCAGATCGTGATTACGCGCGTGAACGAACTGCTCGAGTCTGCCCCGTCGCCGCCCGCGTCGATCTCTTCTCCTGCGAGAGTCGATCCTCTGCTGGCGCCGGTACCCGCTCTCTCGGTTGAGCCCGTGCTCGACGCGCCTCCCGTCGAGGCCTTCGAGGCGACGGCGCCCGCGCCGAATCTCGCCGCGTCCGGGGTGCGTCCCAATCCGTTCGAGTCGCTGCCGCAAGCCCCCCAGGAAGGCCGCTCCCCATCCGACGGAACCGGCCAGCCGAATCCCGCTGGCGTGCCCGCTTCTCCCCCAGCCTCCCCGGCAGCGGAGCTCGACGACTACTTCGAGAAGCTCGATGCCGCGTTCGCCACGCTGCAGCAGGCGCCGCACAGGTCCGGGAGACAGGGCCTGCCGCCGGTGCCGTCGGGTCATAGCGCCGGGGCGTTCGAGGAGCCGCAGTGGTTATCGACATCGGTCGAACAGCCTCTGGCGGCTGGAACCGAGTCCCGGCCGGTTGCTCACGCTCCCGCCATCGCCCAGGCCTTCTCTGCGCTGCTGGCGGCCGAACACGGCCAGGCGATCCCGGGACACGACGCAACAGCCAAATCGGTCTCCCCGCTCTCACCCGAAGACGTTCACATGCTGGTCGGCCGCGTCACGAGCGAGGTGCTCGATCGGATGTCGGACCGCGTCGTCCGCGACACGGTGACCGACATCGTCTCCCGCATCGCCGAGAAGCTGGTTCGCGAAGAGATCGACCGGGTCAAAGCCACCATCAAGTAGGGCTGCGAGAAGCCGGAGTCGTCGCTTGATAGGCGGGCGGCTGTGCGGGTACGCTGTACCCTTTACGAATCTCCAGGGAACCTGATGTCCGAGCTACCGAAGGCCTTCGATCACCGAGACGTTGACGCACGCTGGTACAGTTTCTGGGAATCGATTGGCGCATTTCGCGCCGACCCGGCGAGCGGCAAGCCCGCCTTCAGCATGGTGCTGCCTCCGCCCAACGTGACCGGGTCGCTGCACATGGGGCACGCCCTCAACCACACGATGCCCGACATCATCGCGCGCTGGAAGCGGATGCAGGGCTATGACGTGCTGTGGTTACCGGGGACCGATCATGCCGGCATCGCGACGCAGAACGTCGTGGAGAAGCAGCTCGCCCAGGAGAAGAAGACCCGCCACGACCTCGGCCGCGAGGCCTTCGAAGCCCGCGTGTGGGAATGGGTGAAGGTCAGCCACGCGATTATCACGGAGCAGATGCGGAAGCTGGGCGACTCGGTCGACTGGTCGCGCGAGAGGTTCACGCTCGATCCCGGCCTGACGCGCGCCGTGCGCCGCGAGTTCGTCTCGCTGTACCGCGAGGGGCTCATCTATCGCGACAAGTACATCGTCAACTGGTGCCCGCGGTGCCGGACGGCGCTGTCAGACCTCGAGGTGCAGCACCGGGAAAGCGACGGCAAGCTCTACTTCATCCGGTACGCGCGAGCCGGTGGCGGCGCCGGTGTGACAGTGGCCACCACCCGCCCGGAGACGATGCTGGGTGATACGGCCATTGCGGTGAACCCGGATGACGAGCGGTACCGCCACCTGGTCGGAGCGCGTGTCGTGCTGCCCGTGATCGGCCGCGTGCTGCCGATCGTGGCGGATGCCTTTGTCGACCCGGCGTTTGGCACGGGAGCGGTCAAGGTGACCCCGGCCCACGATCCCAACGATTTCGCGATGGGCCAGCGCCACTCCCTCCCGAGCGTGTCGGTGATCGACGAAGACGGCAACATGACCGCGGAGGCCGGGCCCTATGCCGGCCAGGATCGCTTCAAGGCCCGCAAGGCGCTCGTGGATCGGCTGCAGGGCGAAGGCGTGCTCGAGAAGATTGTCGAGCATCGGCACGCCGTCGGGCATTGTGATCGGTGCGGCACCGTGGTCGAGCCGCTCGTGTCGAAGCAGTGGTTCGTCAAGATTGGCCCCCTCGCCGCCGACGCGATCCGCGCCGTCGAGGAGGGCCGCGTCGTCTTCCTGCCCGACAACTGGACGAAGACGTACTTCGAATGGATGACCAACATCCACGACTGGTGTATTTCGCGCCAGTTGTGGTGGGGCCACCGCATTCCCGCGTGGTATTGCGACGCGTGCGGCGAGACCACGGTGGCGGAGGACGATCCGAGCGTGTGCCGGTGCGGATCCGTCCTGCGCCAGGACACCGACGTGCTCGACACGTGGTTCAGTTCCGGGCTCTGGCCGTTCAGCACGCTGGGCTGGCCGGACAAGACCGCCGACCTGGCCCGCTACTACCCGACGACGCTGATGTTGACCGGGTTCGACATCATCTTCTTCTGGGTCGCGCGGATGATCATGCTCGGTCTCAAGTTCGGGGGTGATGTGCCGTTCCACACGGTGTACATCACGGGACTCGTACGCGACGAGCGCGGTCAGAAGATGAGCAAGTCGAAGGGCAACGTGGTTGACCCTCTGTCGGTCATGGACGACATCGGGGCCGACGCCCTGCGGTTCACGCTGGCGGCGATGGCGTCGCCCGGCATGGACATTCCGCTGTCCGAAGGGCGGATGACCGGGTACCGGCAGTTCATCAACAAGATCTGGAACGCGTCGCGCTTCCTGCTGATGAACATCGGCGATCTGCCCGCGCGTCCGGCGCTGCCGGCGTCTCAGGACCTGCACGTCATTCACCGGTGGATGTTGAGTGGCGTCAGCCGGCTGGCCATCGACGTCGACGACGCGCTCACCACGTACCGGTTCGATCACGCGTGCGATCGGCTGTACCACTTCTTCTGGCATGAGTTCGCCGACTGGTACATCGAGTTCGTGAAGATCGATCTGCAACAGACGGGGCCCGTGCGCGACGCGGCGGTCGCAGTGCTGGTCGAGGTCCACGACCGGTTGATGCGGTTGCTGCACCCGTTCATCCCGTTCATCACCGAGGAGATCTGGCAGAAGCTGCCGAAACGATCGGACGATCCCGCCGCCGTGACGCTAGCGGCCTTTCCGACGGCGTGTCCCGGGTGGGCCGACGCGTCGGCCGAAGCCGACGTCGCCTACATGCAACAGGTGGTGACGACGATCCGCACCGTGCGATCCGAACGGAGCGTGCCGCCGTCGCGGAAGATCACCGTCATGATCGACGAGACCGATCCGCACTCCCGGGCCATGCTCGAGCAGTATGCGCCCTATCTTCGGCAACTGGCTGGCCTCGCGTCCATCGAGTTCAGGGGCGACGTGGCGCCCGGCGCCGATACCGTCAAGCGCGTGCTCGAACACGCGCACATCTTCGTGCCGTTGGCGGGGATCGTGGACCCGCAGGCCGAGATCGAGAAGATCAGGAAGGAACTCGCGGGACTGGCTCGTGAGGCCGAGTCGATCGCGCGCAAGCTCGGAACGGCGAGCTTCGTGGAGCGCGCCCCGGCGTCGGTTGTTCAGGACACCCACTCGCGCGCCGCCCAGATCGCGGAGCGGCGGCAGAAACTCGAAGCGCAGCTCGCGGAGTTCGGCCGGTGATGATTGAACCGATCGAGATCGCTCTGTACCGTGACTTCGTCCGGCGAAGCCTCGCCGAAGACTTGGGTTGGGGCGATGCGACCGTGCAGGCCATCATCCCTCCCGACGCGTTCGCCGAAGGCGTGCTGCTGACGCGCTCGCCCGCCGTACTGGCCGGCATCGAGGTCGCGCTCGAGGTCTTCCGCCAGCTGGACCCCGCCGTCGCCGTGGTCTCGCGCCGGCCGGACGGCGAGTGGTGCCAGCCAGGGGATCGGATCATGATTCTCAACGGACTGGCGGCGCCGATGCTGACGGCTGAGCGGACCGCGCTGAACATCGTCCGGCACCTGTCGGGCGTCGCCACGTTGACGCGGCGGTTCGTGGACGCCGCGGGCGGCCGCGTGGTGATCGCCGACACGCGGAAGACCCTGCCGCTCCTGCGGCCGCTTCAGAAGTACGCGGTACGGGTGGGTGGAGGCGAGAACGGCCGGCTGGCGCTCGACGAGGGGCTGATTCTCAAGGCCAGCCATATTCGGTTCGCCGGCGGCATCGACGCGGCCGTCAAGCGCGCGCGGGCGTCCGGTCCAGACACACCGGTGCAGGTCGAAGTGTCGACGTCGGCCCAGGCCGCCGAGGCCCTGGCGGCCGGTGCGGCGGTGCTGCTGTTCACGGGGGCATCGAGCGAGGAGCTCCGGCACGTCATGCAGCAGTGTCGCGGACGAGCCCGCATCGAGGTGTCTGGCCAGATTTCACTGGAGCGGGTCGCAGAGCTGGCATCCGACGGGGCGGACTTCGTCTCGATCGGCGCGCTGATCGATTCGGCTCCAGCCGCAGACATGACCTTTGAACTTCGATCCCGTTGATCCGGCTCACGCCGCCGATCTGCCACACGACATCGCGGAGGCGCTGGCGTGGTCACGATCCGAACGGGGCCGGTTCGGTTCGCCGATCGTCTACGTGCCCGAGGTGACGTCAACCAACGACGTCGCAGCCCGATTGGCGGAGGCAGGAGCTGGCGAAGGCACCACCGTCGTGGCGGAGACGCAGATCGCCGGCCGCGGCCGGCACGGCCGGACCTGGTGCTCGCCCCCGGGGGCCGGGCTCTACGTCTCCGCCATCGTTCGTCCGGATCGTCCGACGACGGCGGGGCCCCGCTCGTCGCTGCTCACGCTGATGGCGGGGGTGGCCCTGGCCGACGCGATTCGCGAGGCGACCGGTCTTGTGGCCGAGATCAAATGGCCCAACGATCTGATGGTGGCCGGGCGGAAACTGGCGGGCATTCTTGCGGAAGGAGCGGCGCAGGGCACCTCGCTCGAGTACATCGTGCTCGGGTTCGGCATCAACCTCCGGGCTGCCGCCTACCCGCCAGACATCGCGGCGCGGGCGACGTCGATCGAAGCCGAGCTCGGACGACAGATCGATCGGGGAGCGCTGCTGGCGAGATCGCTTGTCCAGCTGTCACGAGTTCGCGCGGCGATGGCCGGGAACAGAACCTCCGCGGTCATCGATCGGTGGCGTCAGCTGGCTCCGTCGGCCGACGGCTCGCCGGTGGAATGGCAGACCGGTGAGGGCGTGCGGCGTGGCCTGACAGCGGGAGTCGACGACGGCGGCGCGCTGCTCATCAACGTGGCGGGCACGATCGAGCGGGCCACCGCCGGCGAGATCACCTGGTTATAGGAGTGCTGTATGTTGCTGGCGATTGACATCGGAAACACCAACATCGTGCTCGGCGTGTTCGAGGGCCAGACGCTTGGACACAGCTGGCGGCTCGCCACGATGCGCGAGCGGACGGCCGACGAGATGGGGTTGCTGGTGAGCGAGCTGCTCGAGCGGGCCGGGATCAGGCCCGCGGCCGTCGACGGCGTCGTGATGGCGTCGGTCGTGCCGCCGCTGACGGCCAGCGTGATCGAGATGTCCGAGCGCTATCTCGGCATGCGGCCGCTCAATCTCGAGCCTGGCGTCAGCACCGGCATGCCGGTGTTGTACGACAATCCGGCCGAAGTCGGAGCCGACCGCATCGTCAACAGCATCGCGGCGTACGAGATGTACGGCCGGTCACGCAGAATCCCGCTGATCGTCGTGGACTTCGGGACGGCGACGACGTTTGACACCGTGTCCACCGCCGGCGAGTATCTGGGCGGCGTCATCTGTCCCGGCATCCAGATATCCGCCGACGCCCTCTTCCAGCGGGCGGCGAGACTGCCACGCATTGATGTGCGCAAACCCCGGCAGGTGGTGGGAAAGACCACCGTGACGTCGATGCAGTCGGGGTTGTTCTTCGGATATGTCGGCATGGTCGAAGGGCTCGTGCACCGGATACGCGCGGAGATCGGCGGGAAGGCCTTCTGTCTGGCCACTGGGGGCCTGGCCGACGTCATCGCTCCGGAAACCGCTGCGATTGAGGCAGTCGATCGGGATCTCACGCTCACCGGGCTGCGAATGGTGTGGGAACGAAATCAGTAGGACGCGAATCAGAAAGAAGTGAGAAGCAAGAAGAAGTCAGAATAAAGGCGTCGGGGGCACGGCATGCCGTGCCCGGGCGAGAAACGACAGACGACCGAGGCTTGGCGGGCGATCCAATGGATGTCGATGAATATTGCCGGGAGCTCGAAGCTCATCTCTGTCGCCGCAACGAAGGCCATCTGGTGCGCATCTCCGGTCCGGCCTTCGACACCGTGCGCGGATGGGCCGCGATGGGTGTGCCGCTCAAGGTTGCCTTTCAGGGCATCGACCGCCACCTCGAGCGCGTCAACGCCAAGGGACCGCGGCGGCGTCCCGTCCGGATCGAGTTCTGCGAAGCCGACGTCCTCGACGCGTTTGACGCGTGGCGACGAGCCGTTGGTGTGCGGGCCACGGTCGTCGGCGAGGGCGGCGAGGAAGGCGAAGTCGATCTGGAGGCAGCGCCGCGACGCCGGCAGGCCCTCTCGACACACATTGATCGCGTGATCGTTCGGCTGACGGCGCTTCGAACCGGCCCGTCCCCCTGGTCGGATTGGGACGCCGCGCTCGACGACGTCGTCGGTCGGCTGGACGCACTCCACCCGTCAGCGCGCCATGCCAGAGGCTCGGCTCGCGATGCCGTCGTGGCGGAACTGGCGGCACTCGACGCCAGACTGATCGACGTCGCGCGCGCAACCATTGGTGACACGATCGCCGCCGACGTCGCGCGGGAGGCCGATGGCGAGCTTGAACCGTTTCGCAGCCGCATGACCTCCGAAGCCTACGGGGCGGCGCATCAGCGCTGCGTCGAACGGATCGTCCGCGAACGCCTCGCGCTGCCTGTGCTCACGATTGACTGACGTGGCTGAGAGACTTCAGGCCGGAGATATTGTGACACTCACGCCGGAAAAGCCGGCAGCCGGCGGCCGCATGATTGCGCGTCACGACGGCATGGTGCTGCTGGTGGCTGGCGCCATCCCTGGCGAGACCGCCCGGGCGCGCATCGAGCGCGTGGAGCGATCGCTGGCGTATGCCGTGGTCGAAGACGTCCTCGAGCCGCATTCCGCTCGACGAACGCCAATCGGCAATCCGGGCTGCGGGGGAAGCGTCTACGCGCACATCGAGTATTCGGAGCAGACGCGCCTGAAGGGCGAGATCATCCGCGACGCGCTCAAGCGGCTTGCGCGGATGGAGCCGCCCGGCCTGATCGGCGTGACGCCCTCTCCCGAGTGCGGCTACCGCATGCGGGCCCGCGTGCACGTGCGCGACGGGCGCATCGGGTTCTTTCTGGAGCACACGCATCGCATCTGCGACGTTCGGGAATCCGGGCAACTGCTTCCCGAGACGGCGCTGGCGCTTGACGCGCTGGCCGGCATGATCAGCGAGGCCGGATTGACCGGGAACGCCGACCTCGATGTCTCTGAGAACCGCAGCGGCGACAGGCGCGCCGTGCACATCGATCTGGCGCCTGACGCGCGGCTTGGTTTCCCAGGGGAGCTCGGGCCCGCGCCCGGCGTCACCGGCCTGTCATGGTCTCACCCGGCGATGCTTGAGGATCGCCGGGTCTGCGGCAGCCCGTTTGTCGAGGACGATGTTCAGATTCCCGGCGCCACCGTCACACCGGTCCGGCTCCGCCGGCATGTGCGGGCGTTCTTCCAGGGCAACCGGTTCTTACTGGACGATCTGGTTGCGGCCGTCATGACTGCCTGCCAGCCCGGCCCGGTGGTCGACCTTTACGCCGGTGTTGGCCTGTTCGGCGTGTGCCTGGCGGCGACGGGGCGCCACGAGGTCACCGCGGTTGAAGGACATCCGGCCTCAGCGGACGACCTGAAGGTCAACGCGCAGCCCTACAGCCGTTCCATCGTCGTGCGTCACACCGCGGTCGAGCGTTTCCTCGAAGAGAGGCGGCAGACACGCCCGGGCACGCTCATTCTCGATCCGCCGCGCACCGGGATGTCACGCGAGGCGATGGCCGGGGCGCTCGCGCTCGGCGCCGATCGCGTGGTGGTCGTGTCGTGTGATGTGGCGACCTTTGCACGGGACCTGCGCCGATTCGTGGACGCGGGCTACCAACTGGACGCGATTCGAGGTTTCGACCTGTTCCCGACGACGGCCCACGTCGAAGTGCTCGCCGTACTGGCTCGCCACTGAGCGGCAGCGCCCCTACATCACTCCGGTAGTAATCACTCGGGGAGTGATTACCGGCTCACTGCGCGGCGGCGATGAATCCGTCGAACAGCGGTCTGAACTCGCCGGTGCGCCAGAAGTTTTCGGGGTGCCACTGTACACCCACGCAGAACTTCGCGCCCCTGCGCTCCATGCCCTCGATGACGCCATCAGGCGAGTTTGCCGACAAATCGAACCCCACGGCCACGCGCTTGACGCTCTGGTGATGCCGGCTGTTGACGTCGAGCGCCTCGCCATCCTTCAGTTCGTCGTGCATCAACGTCCACAGGACGCTGCCGCGCACCACCCACACTTCGTGGGCGAGGCCGAACAGCGGCGTCTTGATCGCGTGCTCCAGCGCGCCGAACACCTCCGACGGGATGTCTTGCACGAGCGTGCCCCCGCACGCGACGTTCATCACCTGCATCCCTCGGCAGATCGCCAGGACCGGCACGTCGGCCGCGATGGCCTTGGTGATCAGGTCGATCTCGTACTCATCACGGGCGGTGTCGATGTCGGAGACGGACGGATGTCGAGGCTCGCCGTACCGAGCCGGATCGACGTCCACGCCGCCTGTCAGCAACAGGCCGCGGCACCACTTGACGACATCAGCGGCGCGATCTGTCGCCGGATCGAGCACGCGGGGCTCGCCACCAGCCCGTTTGATGGACTCCTGGTAGTCGGGAAGCGTTCGGCAAGGGGCGATCGCAATCAATGGCTGCATGATTCATCTTCTCCCTACATCCGCGCCGGCACCTCGATGCCCATCAGATCCAGAGCCCGCGTCATCTGATTGCGGAAGTATGCCACCCCCGCTGCCCGCCAGAGCTTCGCGTCCCCGCGCTCCTCGTTCAGGACGGGATAGCGATGATAGTACGCGTTGAACAGTTGTGCCAGTCCAAACGCCCACTTGGCCAGCACCGAGAACTCGAGGCCGCGCACGGCCTGCTGCGCCACATCGTCGAGCCGCGAACTCTCGAGCACAAGCGCCCAAAGCCCATGCTCATCCAGACTGTCGGACAGTTCAGCCGGATCGGTCGTCGGCAATCGCGCCGTCACGTGTGCCTCGTCCAGGCCGTCGCGGTCGCTCAGCTTCTGGAAGATATTGTTGGCGCGAACAACGGCATACTGCAGGTAGGGGCCGCTCTCACCCTCGAAGCTCAACGCCTCGTCGATGTCGAAGGCGATGACCTTGCCTCGCGAGAACCGCACGAGAAAATACCGCACGGCCGCCACCGCGATCATCTCGGCGGTCCGCTGCTGCTCGTCGGGCGGGAGTTCCGGACTGCGCCTGGTGACTTCGCCCCGGGCCTTCGCGATCAGCGTATCGAGCAGGTCGTCGGCTTTGACGCCCAGGCCCTTCCGCCCCGACACCTCGACAAACGGCTTTGTCGCGTCGCTCGCTTCGGTTTCGTAGCCGAGCTGCCGCGCCGTCTGATGCGAGAGCGCCACCATCTCGTACGAGAAATGGATGGAGCGTTCCGCTTCGCCAGGATGGCCGGCGGCGGCCAGCGCCTGCTTCAGGAGCTTCTGCAGATAGGATTGCCGCACGTCGATCACGTTGTAGACCGTGTGCCCGTTGCCGAACGCCGGCCGCAACGCCTCGTCGGGTGTCGGCGATGATGCGGTGGCCCAGAGAGGGCCGTCCTTTCCCTCCTCGCCAAACAGCCTGTAATGGAAGTCCCGGCCGAGCAGGCCGAACTTCCAGAACTGGTACGCGATGTCCTTGCCGACGTAGGTCACGGTCCCGTTGGATCGCACGATGACCTTCTCGGACTGATCGTCATCGTCGATCGGCGTCGCGTCAGGCGCGTCCCCTGCCGATTCGCCATCGGGTTCGGCCGCGGCGGGCGTCTCGTCTTCGATCCGCATCACCCAGCATCCCGCCAGCCGGCCCGAGGGCTGCATGTAGACCGTGCCCTGAGACTTCAACGTCTCGAAGGCGCGATTCCAGAACTGGAGCCGCAGAATGTCGCCTTCCCACGTGAGCAGGTCGTACTGAACATTGAGCCGGGCCATCGTCTTGAGATGGCAGCGGACGATGCGATCGGCGACGAAGGCGGCAATCGCGGCGGTCTCGCCGTCGCCATGCTCGAGATCGTGCAACGTTCGAGCCCGGATGGCGAGCCGTTCCTTGTCGTCAGCGTACCACTCGGTCACCCGCGCGTAGAGATCCCAGCAGTAGTAGTCGAAACGCGGTTCATCGGCGAGGGCTTCGACGGCGGCGAGGGTGTGCCGCTCGAGGTGCCGGAAGCCCACCACGACGTCGGCGACCTGCACGCCCGTGTCATCGATGTAGTTCTGAATTTCGACGGGGTTCCCGAGGAACCTGAGCGCGCGCACCAACGTGTCGCCCAGGGCGGCGTTGCGCAGGTGGCCGATATGGGCGGCCTTGTTGGGGTTGATCGCGGTGTGCTCGACGATGGCCTTCGCCGGCCCCTGGGAGGTCACAACAGCAGAGACCCGTCCCGACAGCCGGTCGTCCAGGTACGCGACGCGATCGAAATAGAAGTTCAAATAGCCATTGGCCGCGCAGCTCACTCGCGCGATCCCGGGAATCTCCCCGAGCCGCGCGGCGATGTCCTGGCCGATGAGCTTCGGAGCCTTTCGCAGGCGGCGGGCCAGTTCGAAGGCCAGCGGCACCGCCAGATCGCCAAGCGCGCGGCTGGGCGTTTCCGCCAGCGTCACATAGGGCAGATCGGCTGGCGACAAGCCGTACAAGTCCGTGACGGCGGCGATCACGCGGGTCCGAATCGTGTTCTGAATCGATAAGATCATGTGCGGTCGGTCTTCGGCGTCGTTGACTCTCGCGGGATGCTGAATCTACGATGAGTGACGTCAGCAGGTTCGACGACGACCGCGTTCGGCGCGTGCCAGGTCGTCGGGGGTGTTGACATTGAACAGCAGCAGGCCGTCCGGATCGAATGCGGCGAGCTCAACCGGGTCGATGGTTCGCACGTGCACATCGTCAAACAAGTCGAGCACTTTCAGCACTCCATCGTCCAGGCGCTGCCGGATCGGGCCGGCGCAGGCCTGCGTGTAGCACGCGCAGAGCGGGTGATACCCGTCGGCGGAGCGGGGCACCGCGAGATCCGCGTCCTCGGCAGCTGCCATGACGTAGGTCAGAAACGGCGCCGTCAGATAGGGCATGTCGCACGCGACGACCATCACCGGTTCCTTCGCGAGGGCCAGAGCGGTGTAGATCCCGCCGAGGGCGCCCGCGTCGGGGACGAGATCTCCGAAGACCGGCAAGCCGAGACCGGCGAAACGAGCCGGATCGTTGGCCACCACGATCACGTGATCGACGACGCGATGCAACACGTGCAGTTGGCGGTCAAGAATGGTCCGGCCGCCAATGACGAGTTGACTCTTGTCACGGCCGCCGAGACGACGGGCACGACCTCCGGCAAGAATCGCTGCAGTGGACATATGGCGCCCCGGCACATCGGGTGCCAAGAGGCTACGTTAGCAGAAAAATGAGTGAGACGGTAATCGGTCGGATGCTCGTCGCCAGTCTCCACCAGGCCATATCTGAGCTGCTGCCGATGCGGCTCGAGTTCTACGAGTCGTGGATCAACTCCGGGCGCATGCGATCTCACCGCGTCACGCTCGGCGCGATGCGCGCGGTGTTCAGCTTCCTTCGGCAGGAAGAAGGCGGCGTGTACGACACCGTGATGACCCGGGCGGGGGAATTGACGGCGCAGTGGACCGTCGAGGGATTGACGCCGGTTCGACGGGCCTGGTTGCGCCGGCTGCCATCGTGGCTCCGGGAGCGGGCCGCGGGCAGGCTGGCGCGGCGGATCGCAGTGGACACATGGCAGGACACGCGGGCGTCGGTGCGGTGGCGTCGCGGCCGCGGAACACTGGTGTTCCGGCCGTCGCTGTTCTGTGACGTGCGAGCTACGTCGGCGACAGCACTGTGCCGGTACTACGCCGCCGCCGCCAGTGGCGTGGCGCAGGCGCTCAACGTGCGGGTCGACGTCACCGTCGACCAGTGCCTCGCCCGGGGGGACGCACATTGCGCGGTCACGGTGGATTCCAGCCGGGTGTACCGGCCGGCGGCGATCGCCGCGCCGTTGCTCGCGATGGCGTGTGCGATCATGCCCGGGCCAGCGCTGGCCCAGACGGCGGTCCCGGTGGCGGCGTCGCGAGAACGCGCGCTGGTGATGCCCTTCGAAAGTAACACGCGCGATCCGCGGTTGTCCTGGCTCGGAGAAGCGTCGGCCGTGGTGCTGACCGAGAGCCTGCGGGGCGCCGGCGTCGATGCCATTGTCCGGAGCGAACGCCTCGGCGCCTTTGAGCGATTGCAGGTGCCGCCGTTCGCCGCGCTCAGCCGGGCCACCGTCGTGCGCATCGGACAACTGGTGGGAGCTGCCGATGTCGTGATTGGATCGGTGACGGCCGAGGGAGACATGCTGGCGTTCACCGCGCGCCGCCTGCGTCTGGGGCAGGGCCGGATCGAGGCGCCGACGGTGGTTCGCGGGAAGTTGCCGGACGTGTTTGTGATTCTCACTCGGCTGGCGTCGGGCCTGGCCTTCTCGGGAGTCGTCCTTGAAACGGGGCGGGCCGCGCCCGCGCCCACGCCGCCTCCGCTGGCCGCATTCGAGGCCTACGTCAAAGGGTTGCTCGCGCAGACACCAGCGGCACAGGTGCGATTCCTGCACACCGCGCTGCAGGCGGCCCCAAGCTACGATGTCGCGCGCCTCGCGCTGTGGCAGGCGCACACATCGGCTGGTGAACATCGCGCCGCCCTCGAGGCGGTGCGGGCCGTGCCGGATGACTCGCCTGTGGCCGTCGAGGCCCGCCTGCTGGCGTCGGTATCCGACATCCGCGTCGGCGAGTACGCAGACGCGTATCGACTGCTGACCGGCCTGCGGCAGCGCGCGCCGTCCGCCATCGTCCAGAACAACCTGGGTGTGCTCCGCCTGCGAGCCCCGAGCCTGCCGTCCGACGCCGCCCGGGCGGTGACGTATTTCTCGGATGCACGCGCCCTGGATCCGCTCGATCCGGACTACGTGTTCAATCTGGGTTACGCGACGTGGCTCGACGGCGATTCGCAATCGGCGGCGTCATGGCTGCGCGAGGCCGTCCGGCTGAGTCCCGCTGACGGAGCCGCCCACGCGCTGCTCGCCACCGTGCTTCAGGCGGCCGGTCAGAGCGCCGAGGCCTCCCGCGAACTCCTGCTCGCCCAACGGCTCTCGTCGGCGTACGATTCGCTCGATCTCCGGGCGGCGGCCGCGAGCCGGACTCGAGGACAGGCGCGCCTCAAGGAGGCGATCGAGCCCCCCCGCGCGGAGCGCGTTGATGCCACCGTCGAGCTGATTGGCCAGCGCGATCAACGCGATCTGGCGGCGTTCTATCTGGATCGCGGCCGCCGCCTGGTCGATCAGGGCAACGACCGCGAAGCCGAGGGTGAGTTGAAGCGGGCCTTGTACCTGGCGCCGTATGATCCGGACGCCAATCTGCTGGTTGGTCGGATCTGCCTGCGGACAGGGCGGCTGCGGGAAGCGATCGAGTCCTTCAAGATTTCCCTCTGGAGCCAGGAGACCGTTGCGGCGCACCTGGCGCTGGCGGAGGGCTACCTCAAGGCCAAGCTGCCGGACCTGGCCCGCAGTGAGATCGAGCGGGCACTGGCGCTCGACCCGGCCTCCGCGCAGGCGCAGCAGTGGCTCGACCGGTTGAAGCGAGGCCCCGGCACGCCCGCCTGAGTCCTTCGATTCACAGATTCGGTCACGAACATGTTTCTGCAGGACTCAGTGCCGAGCGCGTCTGCCGTCCAGATCGCCTCGCCGATTACGCCGCCGTGTCTGCGAGTCGAAGCACTGAGGGGATATAATGAGCGCGCGCCTGACTGGAGCGCGCGTCATGTCTGTATCTGCCCGGTACGATTTCCAGCGGTTCGCCCTCCGCGGCGCGTTGTATCTGGGCGTCCTGCTGGCGTTTACCCTCGTCGTCTGGCGGCCCGTCGTTGCGGCTGTCCAATCGCCCGCTCCCGACAAGCCGGCGACGGCCGGCGCCAGGAATGAAGGAGCCGGACCGCCAGCGGCCGCGCCGCTCGTTCTGGTCGCACACGTTGACGCGCTGATTCACCCCGTGTCCGCGGAATTCATGGTGGAGGCCATCTCGCAGGCCGACGCACGAGGGGCGGCGCTCCTGATCTTCACGCTCGACACGCCGGGCGGGCTGGTCGAGTCCATGCGCGCAATCATCACGAGGATGCTGGCGGCGAAGACACCGATTGCGGTGTTCGTGGCTCCGTCTGGCGCGCGCGCGGCGTCGGCGGGATTTCTGATCACCATCGCTGCCGATGTGGCGGCGATGGCGCCTGGTACGCACATGGGTGCGGCGCACCCGGTATCGGGGCAGGGCGAGAAGATGGACGAGACGGTGGCGAAGAAGGCCGCCTCTGACGTGGCCGCCGACGCGCGCACGATTGCCGCGGGCCGCGGTCGCAACGTGCCGCTGTCTGAGCAGGCGGTCAACGACAGCCGGGCGTTCACCGAAACCGAGGCGCTCAACGCCGTGCCCCCGCTCGTCGACATGGTCGCCACCGACGTGCCCGATCTGCTGCGGAAACTGGAGGGCTGGGAGATCCAGCGGTTCGACCGCACGCGCACGCCGCCGTTGCACGTGGCTGGCGCACGCGTGGAGGTCGTCGAGATGTCGCTCCGCCAGCGGATCCTTGGCACGCTGGCGCATCCGAACATCGCGTACATTCTGCTCAGCCTCGGCGTCCTTGGCCTCACAATCGAACTGTGGTCCCCTGGTGCGGTGCTGCCGGGCGTGGTCGGAGGCATCTGCCTGCTTCTCGCGTTCTTCACGTTCCAGATCCTGCCCGTCAACTACGCGGGCGTGCTGCTGATGCTGTTCGGGGTCTTCCTGCTCATCCTCGAAATCAAAGTCATCAGCTACGGCGTGCTGGCCGCTGGCGGCATCGTCAGCCTGTTGCTGGGCTCGATGATTCTGATTGATTCGCCCACGCCGGGGATGGGCGGCATCAGCCTGGGCCTGATTGTGCCGGTGGTCCTGGCGTTGTCGGCGATCCTGTTGTTTCTCGTCCGGCTTGCGGTGATTTCGCAACGACGCCGGCCGGTGACGGGCGCGGACGGTATGATCGGTGAGCACGGCACGACGCTCACAGCGATTCCGGCCGGCGGAGAAGGGCAGATTTCGGTGCACGGTGAAACCTGGACCGCGCGTTCACGCGAGGCGGTCGAAACCGGGGAGCGCGTTTGTGTCACGGGCATCAATGGGCTTACCGCAACGGTGAGTCGCGAGGGTGTCGATAAGGAGTTGCTCGCATGATGAATCCATTTCTCCTGTTTGCGTTTCTGGTCGTGTTGTACGTGGTCAGCTCGGTCAAGGTGCTGGCGGAGTACGAGCGGGGCGTGATCTTCCGGCTGGGCAAGCTGCTGCCGGAACCCAAAGGCCCCGGCGTCATTCTGGTCTTCGCCCCGATCGATCGCATTGTCCGCGTGGGCTTGCGCACGGTCGTGATGGACGTGCCGCCTCAGGATGTCATCACGCGCGACAACGTGTCGGTCAAGGTCAACGCGGTCGTGTACTTCCGCGTGGTGGATCCGCTCCGGGCCATCGTGCAGGTGGAAAACTATCATTACGCCACGTCGCAGCTGGCGCAGACCACGCTGCGCAGCGTGCTCGGGCAGGTGGATCTCGACGGCCTGCTGTCTGATCGCGAACGTCTGAACGCGACGCTCCAGAAGATTCTCGATCAGCACACCGATCCGTGGGGCATCAAGGTGTCATCGGTCGAAGTCAAGCACGTCGATCTGCCGGAAAACATGCAGCGTGCGATGGCGCGGCAGGCCGAGGCCGAACGGGAGAAGCGTGCCAAGATTATTCACGCCGCCGGTGAACTCGAAGCCTCCGAGAAGCTGGCTCAGGCCGCGCACATAATCGCCAGCGGGCCGGAGGCGATGACGCTTCGGTATCTCCAGACGCTGACCGAGATCGCGGCCGAGAAGAACTCGACCATCATCTTCCCGCTGCCCATCGATCTGCTCCGCGGGATTATCAACAGAACCTAGTCCCCGATGGATCGGACCGGATCGACGATGACTGATGACACCACACGCGGCGTGCACCTCAACGAGAAGCAACTCGTGTTCGTGCTGATGGCTGCTGGTGTGATCTGCTGCGTGGCGTTTCTCTTTGGCGTTCTGGTTGGCCGCGGCGTGCAGAACGAGCGCGGTGCGGTCGCCGGCGGTGCGATGAGCGGCGCGCCGGAGGTCGCGCCGGACCCCCAGCCCGCTGCCGAGGCGGCTGGTGCCAGACCCGCGGGTTCGCCGCCTGACGACTTCTCGTACCCGAAGCGCCTGTCGCAGCCGGACGCGCCCGTCGAGCCGCTCAGAGCGCCGACGCCGGCGACAGGCGGGGCGAACGTCGTCGACGGGCCGGTATCGCCGCCGGATGTTCCCGACGACTCGTTGGCGGCGGGTCGCACCGAGCCGGCGGAGGCAGGTCCGTTCTCGATCCAGGTGAAGGCCGCCAAGAGCCGCGGCGACGCTGATGTGATCGCGAAGCGGCTGAAGGCGCAGGGATACGATGTTCGCGTGGTCGCGCCGGCAGCCGGCGACCGTACCGGCGTGTTCCGCGTGAAGGTCGGCCTCTACAAGACCAGACGCGACGCCGACGTTGTCGCTCGCAAGCTCGAGAGCGAAGGAAAGTACAAGCCCTGGGTTACCCGCTAGCGATCCTGTCCGGCGTCCTGCTCGCCTTGAGCTTTCCGCGGTACGGACACGCGGCCGTGGCGTGGATCGCGCTCGCGCCGCTGCTGATCGCCCTGGCCTGGCCGCCCCGCATCCGCACGCGTCGTGCGTTCCTGCTGGGCCTGGTGGCCGGTGCTGGCTACTTCGGCGGCACTGTGTACTGGACGCCGGCCGTGATGCAGACGTTCGGCGGCCTGCACTGGCCGCTCGCCCTTGTAGTCGGCAGTCTGCTGGTCGCATACCTCGCGCTTTTTCCAGCGCTCTTCGCCGCGATCGTCGCGACGCTCGTTCGGGCCCTGGGCGTGCGGGCCCTCCTGCTGGCCCCGATGGCGTGGGTGGCCACCGAGTTGGCGCGTCGATATGTGCTGGGGGGCTTTCCCTGGGTACTGCTCGGGGCCAGCCAGGCATCGGCGACGTCGATTGCCCAAAGCGCAAGCGTGGCCGGCGTCTACGGACTTTCCGCGCTTGTCGTGCTGGGGTCGGTGGCGGTCGTGATGGCCGCCGTGGGACGCGGGCGGGACCGGATCGTCGTGCCGGCGTGCACGCTCGTGTTCATCAGCGCACTCGCCGCGTGGGGGCACTGGCGCGTCCAGGAGGCGAGCCTGCTCACCGGCGGCGACCCCGTCCGGGTCGCTCTCGTCCAGGGCAACATCAGGCAGGAAGAGAAGTGGAACCCGGCCTCGGCATCACAAATCCTCAACACGTACCTCACGCTGACGATGCAGGCCGCCGATCGGGGCGCGCGGCTGGTGGTCTGGCCCGAATCGGCGACGCCATTTCTGTTCGAGCACGACGCGAACGGACGAACCGCCGTCATCGACGTCGTACGCCGGCGCGGCATCCACCTCCTGTTCGGCAGCGATCAGTTCGAGCCGGGGTCGCCTCCGCGGTACTTCAATTCCGCGTTCCTGCTGAATCCGGCCGGGGCGACCGCTGGCGTCTACCGGAAGATGCATCTGGTGCCGTTCGGGGAATACGTGCCGCTCAAGCGCCTGCTGTTCTTCGCGGCGCCGCTGGTTGAGGCCGTTTCGGATTTCTCCCCGGGCGAGCGGGCCGTCGTCATGCCGCTCGGGAGCCACACGCTCTCAACCGCGATCTGTTACGAGATTGTCTATCCCGACCTGGTCGCTGACTTCGTGCAGCATGGCAGCCAGTTGCTGACCACGATCACCAACGACGCCTGGTATGGCGAATCGTCGGCGCCGTACCAGCACTTCGAACAGGCCGCCCTTCGCGCCGTGGAGCAGGGGAGGTACCTCATCCGGGCGGCCAATACGGGCATCAGCGGAATCGTGGATCCGTACGGGCGGGTTGTCGTCGCTTCACCCATCTTCGAGCGGACCGTCGTTACAGGCGACGTGCGGTTCCTCACCGGGCTGACCATCTATGGCCGCACCGGCGATGCGTTTGCGTTTGCGTGCACGCTGCTGACCCTGCTGACCCTCATCGCCGCCTGGCGCCGGCGCTCCACGACTGCCGGTTCGCGGTAGAATTGAAGCAGGCTTGTCCTCGAAACAAGCCAATCCCGGGTCTGCCCCGACCAGAAGTACGCACAATCCGCGTACGTTGGGGCCTGGCCCCTTTTCTCATGTCAGTCTCATTTTCGAAGAGACCTTGGAGGCGCAACTGTGGCACTCGAGCTTGTTGATCTCGTCCGGCGTTATCAGGATCTGCTGAAGCGGGCTACCGAACTCAGGAGTTATCTTTGAGGCAGGACGGCCGCGGGAAGAAATCGGCAAGCTCGAGGAGCGCATCTCCCAGCCGGAATTCTGGAATGATCAGGCGGAGGCCCAGCGAACCCTCCAGCGGCGAAAGCGGCTCCAGGACGAAGTCGACCTGATCGATTCCCTGACAAGACAGCAGGACGATCTCGGCGTGCTGGTCGAATGGGCCCAGGGCGGCGAGGATGTCACCACCGAGATTGCCGCGGGTCTCGATCGCCTCGATCAGGGACTCGACGCCACCGAGACGCGACGCATTCTCGGCGGGGAGCACGATCGTGCCAACGCGATTGTGACGATCCACCCGGGCGCCGGCGGCACCGAGTCGCAGGACTGGGCGGACATGTTGCTCCGCATGTACCTGCGCTGGACCGAGCGCCGCGGCTTCAAGCGCGAGGTGGTCGACTACCAGCCGGGCGACGAAGCCGGCCTCAAGGGCGCCACGCTGATGATCACGGGCGAGTACGCCTACGGCCTGATGCTGTCGGAGGCGGGCGTCCACCGGCTCGTGCGCATTTCACCATTCGACCAGGCGGCCAGGCGGCACACGTCGTTCGCGTCAGTCTACGTGTGGCCCGAGCTCGAGAACGACGTCGAGATTGTCGTCGACGAGAAGGACATCCGCGTGGACACGTTCTGCGCGAGCGGGCCCGGCGGGCAGGGCGTCAATACGACCTACTCCGCCGTCCGCATCACCCATCTGCCCACCAACGTCGTGGTGTCGTGCCAGAACGAGCGGTCCCAGATCCGCAACCGCGATGCCGCGATGAAGGTCCTGAAGTCGCGTCTGTTCGACATGAAGATCAAGGAACAGCAGACGAAACTGGATAAGCTGGGCGGCGAGAAGAAGGACATCGCCTTCGGCAGCCAGATTCGCAGCTACGTCCTGCACCCCTACCAGATGATTAAGGACCACCGGACCAAGGAGCAGGTCGGCGACGTCAGCCGCGTGCTCGACGGCGACATCGACGTCTTCATCAAGTCCTATCTCAAGGCCAAGGCCGCCGGTACGCTCGGACAGGCGGCAGTCGGCGACGACTAACGGGGGAAGAACTCACTTCTGGCTGCTTGCTTCTGGCTGTCCTGGCGCCCATTACTGCTTTGGAAACCCGATCCCCGGCTGTGTGCCCGCGATGTAGGCCTCGTTGATCGCGCCAGGCGTCTCAGGGTTCACCGGCAGGCCCGTAGCGGGATCGACCGCCATGAACACGATGTTGCCGGGCGCGTCGAAGCGCGGCGGATTGTTCCGATCGCCCTGCCGATCGATGTACGACTTGAAGATCTCCATCCAGATGGGCAGCGCCGCGACCGCGCCGGTTTCGTTGGCGCCGATCGGCTTCTTCTCGTCAAGGCCCACCCACACGCCAATCGTCAGGTTCGGGTCGAAGCCGACGAACCACGCGTCCGTATAGTCGTCGACGGTGCCCGTCTTGCCGGCCAGCGGCCAGTCCAGCTCCGCCGCCTTTGCGCCGGTCCCGCGCAGGACGACGCCGCGCAGCAGATTGACCATCACGAAGGCGGTATCGGCGCGGATGCCCTCGGTCGCCTGCGGCCGGTGCTCCTCGAGCAGTGTGCCGTCCCGCTCGACGATCTTCAGGATCTGGAACGGCTGCATCCGGACGCCCTGGTTCGGGAACGCCGAGTACGCGCTCGTCACCTCGAGCAGGGTCGCTTCGGACGCACCGAGCGCGGACGATAGATACGGCCGGATCGGCGACTGAAAACCGAGCTGGCGGGCGTAGCTGATCACCTGCTCGGGCGTCAGTTGCTCCATCATCCGCACCGTCGGCACGTTGCGCGAGTCTTCAATCGTCCGCCTCAGCGTCACGGATCCTTCGTACTTCCGATCGTAATTGCGCGGGGCGTACGGCGGTTGTCCCGGGCCGGCGTGATAGGAAACCGGCGCGTCGAGCAGGAGGCTCGACGGCGTGTAGCCGCGATCGATCGCCGCGGTAAAGACGATCGGCTTAAACGCCGATCCGATCTGCCGCGGGGCCTGCACGGCGCGGTTGAACTTGCTCCGCGCGAAGTCGGATCCGCCCACCATCGCCTTGATCTGACCCGTCCGGTTGTCGATCACGAGCACCGCCCCTTCGACGATCGGAAACTGCTCGAGCCGCACCGTCAGCCGGCCGCCCGGCTCGTCGAGCGTGAGGACTTCGACCTCGATCAGATCGCCTGGGCGCACCAGATCAGCCGCGCGTGTCCGGCCCGTCCACTGGATGGAGGTTCGCGTGAGGTCGGCCTCGTACCGTCCCACCCGCACGCGCATCGCACCGCCGGCGGACGGCGGTGCGGTGTCGGCTCGCCTCCGCGTGACCGGCGTGCGTTCACGAATGTCGGCGGCGCCGATGACGAGCCCGGGCACGATGTCGCCCGGCTGAATCGGCCGATCCCACCGCCGGTCCCGATAGGCGTCAAGTTCGACATGCTCGGTCGTGAGGTTGCGCGCCGGCTTCCGGAAGCCCCGTCGCTTGTCAATTTGCCGGAGGCCCCGGTCGAGCGCGCGCGCCGCCTCCCGCTGCAGATCGACGTCGAGCGTCGTATAGACCGACATGCCCGCTTCGTACAAGTCCCGGGCCCCGTACCGGTGCTCCAGGTACTTCCGGACCTCCTCGACGAAGTACGGGGCGGTCCCCGCGGCCGACGTGGACAACGGAACGACGACGATGGGCCTGGCCTTGGCGGCGTCAGCGTCCGCCTGCGTGATGTAGTGCTCGTCCGCCATGCGCTGCAGCGCGTAGTTCCGCCGCTGCATGGCCCACTTCTGATTGACGAACGGGCTCTCGCGTTCGGGTAACTGCAGAATGCCCGCGACGAGCGCCGCCTCTTCCAGCTTCAGATCCTTGATGGGTTTCCCGAAGTACAGCCGCGACGCCGCCTCGACGCCGTACGCGCCGTGCCCCAGATTCATCTGGTTGCAGTACATCGTGAAGATCTCGTGCTTCGTGTACCGCTTCTCGATCTGGATCGCGAGCAGCCACTCCTTGACCTTCCGCTCGAGCGATTTTTCCGGTTTCAGAAACAGCTTGCGCGCCAATTGCTGCGTCAGCGTGCTGCCGCCGAACGAACGCCCGAGCACGAGATTCTGGAGCACCCTGACGAACGTGCGAGTGAAGTCGATGCCGAAGTGCTCCTCAAAATTCCCGTCTTCCGCCGAGAGAATCGCCTGGCGCAGCACCAGCGGAATCTCCTCGTACTTCACCATCACGCGCCTCTGCGTGGCGAACTCGCCGATCAGCCGGTTGTCCGACGCGTAGATGCGGGTGATCGTGCCCGGACTGTATTGATCGAGCGCGGAGACTTGAGGCAGATCTCCGGAATAGGCGACCACCACTCCGGTCACAATGCCGAGCACCGCCGCGATCACAAAGAGCGCGGCGATGCCAGCTTGTCGTGCGAGCGACGGGCGCTGGGCCGGACGGGCGGGTCTGCTTCTGGCCATTTACTCCGGAGCACCGCCACGGCCTCGGGGTGGGGAAGACGTTCCCCGGCTGGGCGGCGGCTGGGTGCCTGATCCGGGATTGTAGCGCGAAGCCGGAGCAGACGACCTGCCTCCGGGCGACGACTGGCGTGGCGGCGCCGCTGACGGCGCGCGAACCGGCCGCGAATCCGGAGGCGGTGTCGGCCGCACCGACGGGCGCGACGGCACGCGCGCTTCGGGAGCGGACCGCGGCGTGGCCCACGAGCGATCGCGAGGCGACGACCGCGGATCGGCGCGCGGTGGCGCCATCGAGGGCTGACGTTCGCCCGACATCGACCACGGCGCCGGCTGGCGAACCGACGCGCGCTCGCCCGGCGCGCTCGACGCACGCGGCGTGGCCCCTGGCAGCGAGCGTCGAATCATCCGATTCGTGCTGCCCGGTTCGGTCCACGTGTTCTGCTGTCTACCTGGATTGCCACCACCCTGCCGCAGGGGTTGCCGTTCGACTGCGGACGCGCCGACCTCTGATCTGACGCCGGCGGGAGAACCGGGGATCGTGCGTCGGCTGTAGCGGTCCTGCGTCGGCGCCGCCATCGGCGATCGGGAGTCCGCTCCCTGTGTTGGTCCGATCTGCCTCGCCCTCTCACCCCGTGACACGGCTGGTGCCGCGTTGCGCTCAAGCAGCCGGCCGTCGCCCCGGCCCGTGGTCCCGATGTCGCGAGCGCCGCCCGATGGCGGAAGGCCCATTGTTCGGTGCGTGGCGGTGGCCAGAGCTCGGGGCACCGCGCGCCCAATCGTCGGCGATCGGCGACCGGCAACGAATCCCGACATGCTTCGGCTATCGAGGCGGCGACCATCGATCGCCACGCGCGACGCGAATACCGTCGAGCCAAAATGGCGTCGCGGGATCACGGTCCATCCACGCCACCCGTCGTGCAGGCCGACGTAGACACCGCGCACACCCCAGTTGCCGAACACCGGATAGTCATTCCAGCCGAGCGGGCACCAGCTGACGTAGTCGCCGCCGAGTGCCCAGTAGACAAACGCCGATGCCCACGATCGAGCGGGGATCCAGTACCACCCGAGGCCGGTCGAGAACCCCCAACGCCCATAGTGATGGGTCGGCCAGCCCCACGGATCGCCCGCGACCCAGAATGAATCCCACGGATCGTACTGGCGCCAGTAACCCACAGAGTAAGGACGCCAGTCGGCCGAGACGGTTGGAAACCACACGTAGCCGTTGGAGACATCGTTGCGCCACGTGCCGTACCGATCGAACGTCCCAGAGTACGGCTCGAGATCCGTGGGCAGGTACTGGGCTGAGACCGTGCCGATCTGCGCGTCGCGCCTGGCCGCGCTCCAACGGTCGAACGCGTCCCATCGGGCGGAATTGAAATACCGGGGCCGGCCGGGGGCCTCGCCGTCACGAGCCTCCGACCGTTCGCCGGCGCGGACGTCGACCGAGCCGGCATCGTTGGCGAAGGTCGCCTCGCCGCGCACGACGGAAAGATCCGTCGTCCCGCCGCCTGCGCCGTCGTCGGTCACGGTCACGCGATATTCGCCAGGACCGTTGCTCTGGACCGAGGCCGCGGGCGCGTCGATCTGGTACGCCACCGCACCGGACGGATCACGTGCGCCGAGCACCACCAGATTGATGCGACCGCCGAGCAGCCGGATCAGATCGCCGGCGAGCATGTCGACTGTTGTGGTTTCGTCAAGGTGGAGGAGCGAGCCATCGTCGAGCATGATCTCGACGCGCCCGTGCTCGGTGCGGAGTCGATCCCCGTCAAGCAGAGGGACGTTCTCGACAGCGGATTCCGAGCGGCCCTCACGTTCCAGAAACACCTGTCCCTCGACAAGCGAGACATGAGCTGGAGGAGGAGCCGTGTCCGGTGCAGGCGCCGACTGCGCCAGCACCGATGGGGCACTCAAGAGTGCGGAAAGAAGCACCCACAGACAAACGCGCAAAAACCTGGTCATGTGACCCTCGATGATGCGCCGGAACCCCGGGGCGAGCGAGACTCCCGGTCTGTAGGCAGGCAAGTTCATATTAACACAATCGTGACAACATTCTTGATCGCAAGAGTTTGTAGACTTCGTGGGTGACTGGGCCGAGAATCACATTGACATTGTGACGCTAAGATTTTATGATTATTCAGACATAAGAGGTTGGGCCGTGCATCACGTGGAATCATGGGGGCGACAACCCTCAATCTCAGGGCGAGGATAGCAACATGAGCAAAATCATCGGAATCGATCTCGGGACCACGAACTCCGTCGTCGCGGTCATGGAGGGCGGAGAAGCGGTCGTCGTCACGAACCCGGAAGGTGGCAGGCTGACGCCGAGCGTCGTCGGATTCAGCAAAACCGGCGAACGCCTCGTGGGGCAGGTCGCCAAACGTCAGGCCGTGACCAACCCGGAGAACACCGTATTTTCCATCAAGCGCTTCATGGGGCGACGCTTCGAGGAAGTCAGTGACGAGATGAGGATGGTGCCGTACCGCGTCGTGCGTGATGGGGACCACGTCGTGGTACAGGTCCAGGCGTCCGGCAAGGACGAGCGCTTTGCGCCCGCGCAGGTGTCGGCGATGGTGCTCCAGAAACTGAAGAAGGCGGCCGAGGAGTATCTGGGGCAACCCGTCACCCAGGCGGTCATCACCGTCCCCGCGTACTTCAACGACGCGCAGCGTCAGGCCACCAAGGAGGCCGGGACCATTGCCGGCCTCGAGGTCATGCGCATCGTCAACGAACCGACCGCGGCGGCGCTGGCCTACGGGCTCGACAAGAAGAAGGACGAGACGATCGCCGTCTACGATTTTGGCGGCGGCACGTTCGACATCTCGATCCTGGAGGTCGGCGAGGGCGTCGTTGAGGTGAAGTCCACCAACGGCGACACGCATCTTGGCGGCGACAATCTCGACCAGCGCGTCATCGAGTGGGTAGCGGCCGAATTCAGGAAGAGTGACGGGATCGACCTGACGAAGGACCGGATGGCGCTGCAGCGGCTGCGCGAGGCCGCCGAGAAGGCCAAGATGGAACTGTCGACGGTGATGGAGAGCGAGATCAATCTGCCGTTCATCACGGCCGACGCGTCGGGCCCCAAGCACCTGCAGATGAAGCTCACCCGGGCGAAGTTCGAGCAACTGGTCGAGGATCTGCTGCAGAAGACGGTCGGACCGTCCAAACAGGCATTGTCGGACGCCGGGGTGCAGCCGTCACAGATCGACGAAGTCGTGCTGGTTGGCGGGTCCACCCGTATTCCGCGCGTGCAGCAGATCGTGCGTGACGTGTTCGGCAAGGAGCCGCACAAGGGCGTCAATCCCGACGAGGTGGTCGCGATCGGCGCGGCCCTCCAGGCTGGCGTGCTGGCCGGCGAGGTCAAGGACCTGCTGCTGCTCGACGTCACGCCGCTGTCACTCGGCATCGAGACGCTGGGCGGCGTGTTGACGACGCTCATCCCGCGCAACACGACGATTCCGACGCGCAAGAGCGAGGTGTTCTCCACCGCGGCCGACAGTCAGTCGAGCGTCGAGGTGCACGTGCTGCAGGGCGAGCGGCCGATGGCGCGCGACAACCGCACGCTTGGGCGATTCCATCTCGACGGGATCCCACTCGCGCCGCGCGGGGTTCCGCAGATTGAAGTCACCTTCGATATCGACGCCAACGGCATCGTCAACGCCTCGGCCAAGGACAAGGGCACCGGCAAGGAACAGAAGATCACGATTACGTCCTCGAGCGGCTTGAGCAAGGACGAGGTCGATCGCATGATGCGCGAGGCGGAGGCCAATGCCGCCGACGACAAGAAGCGCAAAGAGGAGATCGAGACGCGCAATCAGGCGGACCAGGCGGTCTACGGGGCCGAGAAGATGCTCAAAGAGACCGGCGACAAGCTCAGCGCCGCCGACAAGCAGCCTGTCGAGGCCGCGATAGACGAGGTGAAGAAGGCGATCGAGAAGAACGACGCCGCCGCCATCAAGAGCGCGCTGGAGCATCTGACCAGCGCTCAGCACAAGTTCGCCGAGGTGCTCTACAAGCAGGCCGCGCCGCCGACCGGGCCAGCCTCGGACGGCGGCGCTGCGCCTGGGGCCGACGCGCCCAAGAGCGACGTCATCGACGCCGAAGTGGTGGATGACGGGAAGAAATAGCGGGAACCCGGGGTCCGGGACGTTATGGACTTGTACGAACTGCTCGGGGTGCCGCCGACCGCTGGTCTTGACGAGATCAAGCGGGCGTACCGGAGACTGGCGCGCCGGTACCATCCGGACGTCAATCCCGGGGACCGGACCTCGGCGGTTCGCTTCAGGGCCGTTGCTGACGCGTACCAGGTGCTGACCGATCCGGACCGGCGGCGGGAGTACGACCTGCTCGGCAGCCCGGCCGTCGTCCTGGAGTCGGCGGCGACGTTCGGATTCGACGGGTTTGACTTCTCGGTGGGTGCGGCCGACGGTTCGGCGGCATCGACGTTTGGCGACCTGTTTGCCGATGTGATTCACGACGCGGTGAGCGGACCGGCTGAGGCGTCGACGCCGGGCGCGGATCTCTATCTGACGGTATCGGTCGGGTTCGAGGAGGCCTTTCGGGGTGCCGAGAAGACCTTGACGGTGATTCGGCGCGATGTCTGCCGCGGATGTCGCGGCCGGGGCGTGCAGCCGGTGGCCGAGGCGGCGTGCGCGTCGTGCCGGGGGGCGGGCACGGTCCGCACGGCCCGCGGTCACATGATGTTCACGAAGGCCTGCGGTCGGTGTGGAGGGAGCGGCCTGCTCCGTCACGCCACGTGCGGCGTGTGTCAGGGCCTGGGCGTCGAATCACGCAGCGAGACGACGACGCTGACGATTCCCGCAGGGGTGAGCCCAGGGGAACAGATGTGTCTGCCCGGTCTGGGGCACGCCGGCACACGCAGTGCCGCACCTGGCGATTTGTATGTCACCGTGCAGGTGGCGCCGCACCCGGTGTTCAGGCGCGACGGCGACGACTTGCTGTTGACGGTTCCAGTGGCTGTGCACGAGGCGGCGCTGGGCTCCCGCTTTGACATCCCGACTCTCGACGGGACGGCGCGGCTGCGCGTGCCGCCGGGCACGCAATCGGGGCAGCGGTTCCGGCTTCGCGGCCGCGGTGTCCCGTCGATGCGCAGAGGGACGCGCGGCGATCTGATCGCGGAGATCAGGATCGTGCTGCCATTGGTGCTGGATCAGCGGTCGAGAGAGTTGCTGCGCGAATACGGACTCGTCAATACCGAAGATGTGCGTGCGGGCCTCTGGCGCGACGCGACCGCGTCGTGACCCGACCCAGTCGGATCGGCGGAGGAAGAGGAGACAATGATGGCCACCAGGAAGAGTTCCGGCGCCGGCAGGGCGTACTACATGATCAGCGCGGTGGCCCAGAAATACAGCATTCATCCGCAGACGCTGCGACTCTACGAGCGGGAGGGTCTCCTGAAGCCGTCGCGCACCGACGGCAACACGCGGCTGTATTCGGATGACGATCTTCAGCGCCTTGAGACGATCCTGTCGCTGACCCGTGATCTGGGTGTCAATCTGGCCGGTGTCGAGATCATCCTCAACATGCGGCAGAAAATGGAGGACATGCAGCACGAGGTCAACGAGTTCATGGAGTACGTGAAGCGCGAACTCGCCCGCGGCCTCGGCGACTGGGAACAGCGGCTCAACACGGCCCTCGTGCGTTCGACGCCGGTCGATATCGCCAGGAGCGCTCCGGCGTCTCCCGCTCCCGCGCCTGCCCCGAAGCCTGTCGAAGAAATCAGAAGCAAGAAGTAAGAAGCATGAAGTAAGAAGCGCTGTGTGCACAAAGTGGACACCGCGTGCCCGGAGATCCTGTAGTATTCTCTCTTTGCTTCCTGGTTCCTGCTCCGTGATTCTGACTGTCATGACGCGAGTGACCGAGCCCGAATGAACTGCCCTGTTTGCGACGGCACCGGTTGGAAGATGGTGGTGCGCGAGGGCGTGCGTCACGCGACTCGCTGCGACTGCTGGCGCGATCAGCAGGCGTCGCGTCTCGCGGTTGAGGCACGCATTCCCCGGCGGTACCAGCACTGCGATCTCGGGAATTTTCGCGCCTACAACGAGTCACTCACTCGCGCCCGGGCCCGGGCCGTCAAGCTGGCCGAGGCGTTTCCGGTGGTCGATCGAGGCCTGTTCCTGGAGGGCCCTCCCGGCGTCGGCAAGACGCACCTCGCCGTGGCCGTGCTGCGACAGGTCGTGGCGACGCGCGGGGCGAAGGGCTTGTACTACGACACCCGCGATCTGCTGCGCGTGATCCGCAGCACCTACGATCCGGTCGTGCGCACCACCGAGATTGAAGTGCTGCGCCCGGTGATGACCGCCGAACTGCTGGTGCTCGACGATCTGGGCGCCGAGAAGACGTCGGAATGGGTTGAGGAAACCCTGTCGCTCATCGTCAACACTCGCTACAACGAGCGGCGGCCGACGGTCTTCACGTCGAACTACGAGGCTCAGCCCGACGATACCGACCCGAATTCGCTGCTCTGCCGGATCGGGTTCCGGATGTACTCGCGGCTGCACGAAATGTGCGAGTTCGTGGTGCTCGATGCCGCCGACTATCGCGATGAGGGGGCCCAATACAGCGACGAGGATCTGGTCGCGAAGTGGAAGCTGAAGCGCCAGGGCAAGAAGGGCCGCGTGGCGGCGGTTCGTCCGACGCCCGCCCGGGCGCAACTGCCAGATTCGAAGGCCGATCTCAAGTGGCCGGGCGGCCGCGCCGGCACATCCTAGTCTCTGGCCGCGATGGCTGCGTTCGGGCTCTACATCCACGTGCCGTTCTGCCGCCGCATCTGCAACTACTGCAACTTCAACCGCGCCCTTCTTGACGGCCCGCTCAAAGCCCGGTACGTCGCCGCCGTGCGATCGCACATCGGGCGCGTGGCGTCCACCGTCACCGATGCGGCATCACGTGCCGCCGATACGATCTACTTCGGCGGGGGCACACCGTCACTGCTGACGCCGGCCGAACTCGCGTCCATCATCGACAGTTGCCGGCAGGGCTTCTCCGTCGCAACCGACGCAGAGGTCACGCTGGAAGTGAACCCCGAGACCGTCTCCCTCGAGACGTTATCCGGGTATCGAGCCGCCGGCGTCAATCGCCTGAGCATTGGCGTGCAGTCGTTTCGCGATGACGAACTGGCGCGGCTCGGGCGGATTCACGATCAGGCATCGGCGCGCCGCGCGGTCAGCGACGCTCGGACGGCGGGGTTTGACAACCTCAGCATCGACCTGATGATGTGGCTGCCTGGACAAAACCTCGCCGAGTGGCGCGAGTCGGTCGAGGGGCTCATCTCCGTGGCACCGGACCATGCATCCCTGTACATCCTCGAGTTGTATCCCCACGCGCCCCTGCGTGAGCAGATGGCACGAGAGCGGTGGTCGCAGGCGCCTGATGACACGGCGGCGGACATGTACGAACTGGCGATGGCGATGGTCGAGGCGGCCGGTCTTGCGCAGTACGAAATTTCGAATGTCGCGCGCCCCGGGTTCGAATCGAGGCACAATCTGAAGTACTGGATGGACGGCGAGTGGTTCGGGTTCGGCCCCGGCGCGCATTCGACCGTCGGCGGAGTCCGCTGGAGGAACGTATCGGACACGGAGTTGTTCGTCTCCGCCATCGAGGCCGGCGCTGACGTCCAAACGGAGAGCCGAGTACTCTCGCCCGAGAATCGCTGGCAGGAGGCCCTGATCACCGGGCTCCGGCTGGTGGAGGGTGTGGGCGTCGAGGATCTGCGGCGGACGTACGGGCTCGACATCTGGGCCCTGTACGGAGGCCGTCTTCAGCCCTCTCTCGACGCAGGTCTGCTCCGGCACGAGCAGGGCCGGCTCTGGCTCAGCCGGCAGGGGATGCTGCTGGCCAACGAGGTGCTGGCGGTCTTCGTCTAGTTGTTTTCTTCTCGGGGGCGGGTACGCTACAGTATCGGGACTCGCACGTTACAACACGCCAATCGCCAAGGAGGCTCTGCAATGCTGTCGACGTGGATGCCGCGTGCTGCCAGATGGCGGCGCATCGTAACTGGACTGACTCTGACCCTGGCCGCTCTGGCGGTTTCGGTCGCCCATTCAAACGCCCAGGCGGCGGCCGCCTCACCGCAGGCCGCGCCCGCACCAGCCGCACAGGCTGTGCCGGCAGCCCGCGTGTTCACGGGTGATCTCGGCATGATGTTCAACGTGATCAAGCCTGACAAGACCGAGGATTTCGAAAAGGTCATCGCGAAACTGAAAGAGGCGCTGGCCAAGAGCGACGATCCGGTCCACAAGGCGATGGCCCAGGGCTGGCGCGTGTACAAGAACCCCGAGCCGATTGCCGGCGGCAATTTCCTGTACGTGTTCGTCGTGGACCCGGTTGTCAAGGACGCCGACTACACGCTGTCGAAGATCCTCGCCAAGGTGTTTCCGGCCGAAGTGCAGGAACTCTTCAAGATCTACAGCGCCTCGTACGCTGGCGGCGTGACGCTGCAGAATTACAAGCTCGTCGCCGACATGAAGTAGGCCGCCGGGTACGGAGTGCCGTCAGGCGCCCCGTACCCGCGCCGGCGCTTTCACATCAGAACTTGAGATTGACTCCCGCGTAGATGCGGTGCCGCGTCGAGGTGTCGGCGTTGGCCGGGTTCCTGAGCGTGAAGAGGCGGTAGTCGATCCGCACGCCGAGAGGGCCCGCGAGGCCGATCGTGGCCCCGCCACCCACCGACGCCATGGTGTTCGTCGTGGCGCTGGCGCCCAGCGTCTCCCGGTACACGCCCACGCCCACCATCCCGTAGAACTGAATCCGCCCCGTCGGCGTCCGCACGAGCGCGCTGACCATCCCGGTCGAGAGCCCGGCCTTCGCAGCCGCGGCATCTTCCGACGCGTGCGAGTACTCGAATTCGAATCCCACCACAACCAGCGTCACACCAGCCGCGACGCCGCTCACCGTCTGACTTGCGGCCTGCGGGGCCGTCGACTTGAGCGACCCGATAAACGCCGTGACATCGGCTCGGGCTGGCGAGGGCAGCAACAGCGCCCCGACCGCAAGAACCGCAGCAGCCGTTGGGCGAAAGGTCATAGCGGGGCACTCCTTAAGGGGTGGTAGTATGGGCCTGGAGAGAGAATACCAGACCGCATCCTTCGGGGGGAAGACATGGCGAACACGCGAACATCATCCTTCTGGCTGACACTGGCTTTCGTAATGGCGGCGGGCCTGGCTGTCGCCGCCGACACCCTCGTCATGCGCAATGGCGATCAACTGCGCGGGCAACTGGTTGCCGTCCGGAACGGTCAGGTTGAGTTCCGGGAGGAGCGCGGTTTCAACTCGAGGATCGTCAGGGTGGACCTGCGCGAAGTGCGGCGGATCGATTTCGACGACGAATCGGGGAACCGCGGCTCTGGGCTCGGTGAAGGGCGTGGGGAGGGGCGTGGTCCGCAGGGTCCCGGCCGCAATCCCAATGACGGCCCGCGTCCCGGCATGCGCGAACGCCAGGTCGTGGTGTCGGCCAACGTGCCGTGGGTGGACGCCGGCATCGAGGTGCGCGATGGCCAGATGGTTTACTTCCAGGCCGCTGGCCAGGTGACGTGGGGCAAGGGGCGGAGGGACGGCCCCGAGGGCGAGAGAAACTCGCCGTCAAATCCGAATCGGCCCATTCCGAACCGGCCGGGTGCGTCGCTGATTGGCAAAGTGGGCGAACGATCGCGCGACCTGTTCTTCATCGGCAACGAGCAGGGGCCCATCCGCATCCGCGGGAACGGCAGGCTCTTGCTGGGAATCAATGACGACTTTCTCGGTGACAACTCCGGGAATTGGCGCGTGACGGTCTTCTACTAGGGATTCGGGATTCGGCGTAGCCGCGTGTGGTAAATTTCTAGATCCCATGGACTTCCGACCAACCGACCAGCAAGATCTGCTCCGGCGCGCCGTTCGCGAATTCGCCGAAACCGAAATCCGCCCGTACGTCCGCGAATGGGACGAGGCGCAGGCGTTCCCGCGCTCGCTTGTCACGAAGATGGCGGCACTTGGCCTGATGGGGATCCAGTTTCCGGAGGAGTACGGCGGCGCGGCGATGTCCGCGATCGACTACTGCATCTGCGTCGAGGAACTGGCCCGTATTGATCCGGCCGTGTCGCTCTCGGTCGCGGCGCACAACGGACTGTGCTCCGCGCATATCGCGATGTTCGGAACCGAGGCGCAGAAGCAGCAGTATCTGGTGCCGCTCGCGAAGGGCGAGTGGATTGGGGCCTGGGGTCTGACCGAACCGACGGCGGGTTCGGACGCGGCGCGGCTCCGGACAGCGGCGGTGCGCGACGGCGCGGGCTGGGTGCTGAACGGCGCCAAGGCGTTCATCACGCATGGCGGCATCGGCGACGTCGCGGTCGTCATGGCCGTCACCGACAAGACGAAAGGTTCGCACGGCATCTCGGCCTTCATCGTCGAGCGCGGCAATCCCGGGATGGCCGCCGGTCGGCACGAAGACAAGCTCGGGATGCGCGCCAGCGACACCAGCGAGCTGATCCTTCGGGACTGCCGCGTGGGCGCCGAGGCGATCCTGGGAACCGAGAACGAGGGTTTCATCAATACGCTGCAAGTGCTCGACGCCGGACGCATCGGCATTGCGGCCCTGGCAGTCGGCCTGGCGCAGGGCGCGTACGAGACCGCCCGGCGCTATGCGCTCGAACGGGTGCAGTTCGGCCAGCCGATTGCCTCGTTCCAGGCCATCCAGTGGAAACTGGTGGATCTGGCCACGCGCATTGAAGCGGCGAGATTGCTCACCTACCGGGCGGCCTATCTGAAGGACAAGGGCGTGCGCACGTCGCGCGAGTCGGCGATGGCCAAGCTTATGTCGAGCGAGGTGGCCGTTCGGGCGTCGGAAGAGTGCGTGCAGATCCACGGCGGGTACGGCTTCGTGAAGGATTATCCAGCCGAGAAGTTCTTCCGCGATGTGAAACTGACCACCATCGGTGAAGGCACCAGCGAGATCCAGCGCCTCGTCATCGCCCGGCAGTTGCTGGCGGCGACGGCCTGACCCAATGAGCGCGTCGACTACGGCCGGGCAGCCGCGTCGGCTGAGTGAGCGCGTCCTCGAGGGCGACCCGCGGGCGATTGCGCGCGCCATTTCCCTGATCGAAGACGACGCCCCGCAGGCGGCGGCGCTCATCGGCGACGTGTTTCCTCACACCGGGGGGGCGTACCTGGTCGGCATCACGGGGCCCCCTGGGGCGGGCAAGAGCACGCTGGTGGACCGGTTGACGGCCCATCTCCGCCAGGGCGGAGAGACGGTCGGCGTGGTGGCCGTCGATCCGACCAGTCCCTACACGGGCGGCGCCATCCTCGGCGATCGCGTACGCATGCAGACCCACGCCGGCGACGCCGGCGTCTTCATCCGGAGCATGGCTACTCGCGGCCATCTGGGCGGGCTCGCCCGGGCAACCCACGAAGCCGCGCAGGTGCTCGACGCCGCAGGTTACGACTGGGTCATCATTGAAACGGTCGGGGTCGGTCAGGACGAAGTGGACATCGTCCGCACCGCCGATGTGTCCATTGTGACGCTCGTGCCTGGCGCCGGCGACGAAGTGCAAGCCATGAAGGCCGGCATCATGGAAATCGCCGATGTCTTCGTCGTCAACAAGGCCGATCGGGAGGGCGCCGACCGGCTGGTGGCGTCGATCGAGACCATGCTGGCGCTCGAGGCGTTCGAGCCCGACCAGTGGCGGCCGCCTGTGGTGCGGACCCAGGCCACCACTGGCGCGGGCGTTCCGGAACTGGCGGCGGCCATCGACGCGTTCCGGGCGCGCGCGACCGTCGAGCGCCTGTCCCGCCGGCGCCTCCGGGACGAGTCCCGCCTGCGTGAGCTGCTCGCGAGCCGCTTCATGGAGTACGTGGAAGCCGACGTGTGTCGAACCGGGGAGCTCGCCGAGACGCTTGATCAGATCGCGGAACGCACGCTGGATCCGTACTCGGCCGCGGCGGCGATTCTCGACCGGGCTCTCGGGCACGGAGGATCGCGGCCGGCTACGCTGGACCATGTCGGCATCGCCGTCCGGGACATGGCCGAGGCGGTTGCGTTCTACCGGGACGCGCTCGGGCTCGACGTCGGCTCTCCCGAGGTCGTCGTCTCGCAAGGAGTGCGCGTGTCGTTTGTCCCTGTCGGGGAGGCGTCACTCGAATTGCTGGAGGCGACGACGGCTGACTCGCCGATCGCGGCGTTCATAAGGAAACGCGGCCCCGGCGTGCACCACATCACGCTGCAGCTCGACGATCTCCGCGCCGCGCTGGCCCGCCTCAGACAACGCGGCGTCAGGCTGATAGACGACGAGCCGCGCGCCGGCGCCGGAGGCGCGCTGGTGGCGTTTGTTCATCCATCGAGCGCCCACGGTGTGCTTGTGGAACTCAAACAGGCCGGGAAGGACTGACGAGATGGCTGTCGAGATCGGCATCATCGGAGGAAGCGGACTGTACGACATGGCCGACCTCACCGAGCGTGAGGACGTGACGCTGACAACGCCGTTCGGGCCGCCTTCCGGGCCCTACGTCACCGCAACGCTGCGCGGCCGGCGGGTGGCGTTTCTCGCGCGCCACGGGGCCGGGCACCGCATCCTGCCATCCGAACTCAACTTCCGCGCGAACATCTTCGGGTTCGTGGCCCACGTCGGCTTCGCGCATCCGGTCTGTGGTGAACTGGGGCAACTCGTCTCCCGCGCCGCGAAGGCGGTCGGCGCGACCGTCCACACCGGCGGCACGTACGTGTGCATGGAGGGACCGCAGTTTTCGACGCTGGCCGAATCGAGACTCTATCGCTCGTGGGGGATGGACGTGATCGGGATGACGAACCTGCAGGAAGCGAAGCTCGCGCGCGAGGCCGAGATCTGCTATTCGACCATCGCGCTGGTGACCGACTACGACTGCTGGCACGAGGATCACGATTCGGTGAGCGTCGAGATGATTATCAGCAACCTCACGCGGAACGCCGCGACGGCACAGGCGGTCATCGCCGAGACGATCAGGCTCCTGCCTGCCGGGCGGGCATGCGCCTGCGGTCGAGCCCTCGCCACCGCCATCATCACCAGACCGGAGCACATCCCCGCCCAGATCAGGCGGGAACTGGCTCCCATCATCGGCCGGTACATCGCAACGTCATGAACATCATCGTCACTGGTTCCATCGCGTACGACTACCTGATGTCGTTTCCCGGCAGCTTCACCGAGCACCTGCTGCCCGATCACCTCCAGCGCGTCAGCCTGAGCTTCCTGGTCGACACGATGGACAAGCGGCGGGGCGGGTGCGCGCCCAACATCGCGTACACGCTCGCGCTGCTTGGCGAGCGGCCGCGGCTGATGGCGACCGCCGGCCAGGATTTCGGCGAGTATCGTGCCTGGCTGGATACCGCCGGCGTCGATACGTCGCTGGTCAAGGAGATTGCGGACAAGTTCACCGCGTCGTTCTTCTGCAGCACCGATCAGAACGGCAACCAGATCGCGTCGTTCTATACGGGCGCGATGGCCCACGCGGCTGAACTGTCGATCGCGCGCGCGGGCGGGTGCGACCTGGTGATCATCTCCCCCAACGATCCTGCGGCCATGGTCCAGTACGCCGAGGAGTGCCGGACGATCGGGGTGCCGTACATCTTCGACCCGGGCCAGCAGGTGGCGCGGATGGGGGGCGACGAGTTGATGCGAGGGCTCAAGGGCGCGCACCTGATCATCTCGAACGACTACGAATTCCAGATCATCCGCGAGAAGACCGGGTTCGACGAGCAAGCGTTGCTCCAGTCGGCTGACGTCGTCGTGGTGACGAAGGGGGAGAAGGGCGCCAGCGTTCTGCTGCGCGATGCGGTGATTGACATCCCGGCCGTTCCGCCCGCGCGCATTGCCGATCCGACCGGCGTGGGCGACGCGTTCCGCGGAGGCTTCATGAAGGGGATGGCCCTGGGCGCCGGCTACGACACGTGCGGGCGGATGGGCAGCGTCGCGGCCGCCTACGCGCTGGAGCATGTGGGCGGATCCACGCATCACTACACATGGCCCGACTTTTCGGCCCGCTTCGAAGCGAACTTCGGTCCGCTGCCCGCTCGGCGCGCGAGCCTGAATTGATGACCAGACGGGGTGCCGCGGCGGCCGGAGTGACCTGCCTCGCCGTCGTGTGGGCGGGATGGCTGGTGGCCACTCCCGCGATGGCGGCCCGCAACCCGAGCGGTCCGACGCTGGTCGCGGTGGCCGCGACGTATCGGGCGGGCTCGCTGCTCTGTCACCAACGCGCCGAGCGCTCCTTCCATATCGGCGGCGTGCAGACTCCCGTGTGCGCCCGCTGCGTCGGGCTGTACGGTGGCGCCGCGGCCGGCGCCATCATCGGGCTGGGCTGGATGCGCCGACGATCACGGCAGGCGGCTCGACCGCGGGCGCCGCAGACGAGCCTGCGGTACCTGCTGATCGGCGCGGCGGTCCCGACCGGTGTGCTTTGGACGCTCGAGCACATCGGCGGACTCGACGTCTCGAACCTCGCCCGCTGCGCCGGTGCCGTGCCGCTCGGTGCGGCCGTGGCCGGCTTTGTCGTGGCGTGGGTCGCGGGCGCACCGTTCGACGACAGCGCCGCGCGTGCGATAGACTGACCACTATGGCGACTGGTTCGAAGACGAAACCGCAGATCCCGGCGCGTCCCCCAAGACCTCTGTGGCTGGTCTATCTGGTGTCGTGGCTGGTTCCCGGCGGGGGCCACTTGTGGCTCGGCCGCCGTCAGAAGGGCGTCGCCTTTCTCGTCGCGCTGCCGCTGATGTTCGCGTTTGGGCTGGCGCTCGAGGGACGACTGTTCCCGTTCGAGTGGACCGATCCGCTCGTGGCGCTGGCGGCGATCGCCGACCTCGGATCCGGCCTGCCGTACCTGGCTGCCCGGGCGTTTGGACTCGGTTCAGGTGTGGCCAGCGCCGTCACGTACGAGTACGGAAACGCATTTGTGATCACGGCGGGTCTGTTGAATGCGCTCGTGATCATCGACGCCCACGACATCGCGCGCGGCCGGAAGTAGCACGCCCATGGCCATTCACAGTCATATCCTGCTGATGGCGGTCTTCGCCGCGTTCGTGTCCCTGGTCGGCGGCATGCTGATGCGGGACGCCCCGCGCGCGCAGGTCAGGGCGGGAGCCGCCATTTTCGGCAGTCTGATCGGCGTCGCGTTCGTCGTCGGGTGGCTGCTGTATTTCCTTCCCCTGTAGAGCGCTCAGCCGTGTCCAGTCTGCTGCCGGAGCGCCCGCCGATCGGTTCGGGTCAGCCGCCTTGCGGCGTCGATCCGCGCCTGCGCTGGTGGCGGTGGCTCGCCGTGGCCGGTTACATGGGGGTGCTGTTCTTTCTGTCGGCCCAGTCGACGCTACCGGAATTGCCGGCGGCGCTGCCTGGGATCCCGGCCGACAAAGTGGAGCACTTCGTCGCCTATGGCGTGCTGTCGCTGCTGGTGGTCTGGGCTGTGGTCGCCGGCCAATGGCGATCGATCACGTGTCGCACTGCGGTCATCGCCATCGTGATCTCGTCGGCGTACGGGTATTCCGATGAGTACCACCAGCTCTTCGTACCGAATCGATCGTACGACCTGATGGATTGGGCGGCCGACATTTCCGGAGCCTCCGCCGCGGCGGCGCTGACGTGGGCGTGGAGTATACTTTTGCCCGGGAGACACGGAATCCATGGCCTATGACCTTCTGATCCTCGAGCGGGCGGCTGGCGTGGCTGTCGTGACGCTGAACCGGCCGGCGGTACTGAACGCGCTGAACCTCGCGCTGTTGCGCGAGCTTGATTACGCGATGACCGAGTTGCGCGACGACGACTCGATCCGGGCCGTGATTCTGACGGGAGCCGGCGAGAAGGCGTTTGTCGCCGGAGCCGATATCAAGGAACTCGCCGAGCTGACACCGGTGGCGGGCAAGGCGTACGCGGCCACAGGGCAGCGCATCTTCGCCACGATTGAACAGCTCGGCAAGCCGGTGATTGCCGCCATCAATGGCTATGCCTTGGGGGGTGGATGCGAGCTGGCCATGGCCTGCACGATCCGGCTGGCTTCTGAGACCGCCAGGTTCGGTCAGCCGGAAGTCAAACTCGGCATCATCCCGGGGTTTGGGGGCACGCAGCGGCTGCCGCGTCTGGTCGGAAAGGGCCGTGCGATGGAACTGGTCCTGACGGGCGTTCCGATCGATGCGGCCGAAGCGCTCCGCATCGGTCTGGTCAATCGCGTTGTGCCGGCGGCGGCGCTGATGACAGAGGCGCGGGCGTTGGCGCAGGCGCTCGCGGCGAGCGCGCCTGTCGCGCTTCGGCACGCGATGGAGGCCATCGACCGCGGCCTCGAAATGACCGTCGCCGACGGGTGCGTGCTCGAGGGGACGCTGTTTGGGCTGGTGGCCTCAACCGATGACATGCGCGAGGGCACGCGGGCGTTTGTCGAGAAGCGGAAAGCCGCCTTCACGGGACGGTAGGCGATCGGAACGGCATGGTGTTCAAGGGTACGTCAGACGGGCGGGATCTTCGCATCGCCATCGTGGTGTCGCGCTACAACGACTTCGTCACCGATCGGCTGCGGGAGGGCGCGATCGAAGCTCTGCGCGGCGCGGGTGCCGCCGGCGAAGCCGTGGATGTGATCGACGTGCCTGGCGCGTACGAAGTTCCGCAGGCCGCGCACATGGCGGCCGTCACCGGACGCTACGACGCGATCGTCTGTCTCGGCTGCCTGATCCGCGGTGAGACGCCGCACTTCGACTACATCTCGGCGTCGGTGGCGCATGGGATCATGCAGGCCTCCATGGCGACCGGGGTGCCGATGAGTTTCGGCGTGCTGACCACCGAGTCGGCCGAGCAGGCGCTGGCGCGAGCGGTCCCGGGCACGGCGAACAAGGGCTGGGAAGCGGCGCTGGCCGCCGTGGAGATGGCGACGCTGAAGCGGGCCGTGTCCGCCGCCTCGCCGGGCACGCCGGTGCGGCGATGAGCACCGGCAGCCGGCACCGTGCGCGCGAGGCGGCCTTCCAGATGCTGTATCAGTGGGAGGTCGGCCGGGCCACGCCGGAGACGGCGGCAGCCGATTATCAGGCCATCGACCAGGAGGGGATTGAGCCGCTCACGCCGGTGACGCGCCGATTCGCCGAGTCGCTGGTGGCGGGCACTGTGGCCGACGTCGCCGAGATCGACAGGCTCATCGGCACCCACGCCCAGCACTGGCGCATTGAGCGCATCGCGATTGTGGATCGGCTGATTCTGAGGCTGGCCGTGTACGAACTGCTGCACGTGCCCGACACACCGCCGAGCGTCGTGATCGACGAGGCGCTCGAACTGGCGCGGACCTTCAGCGAGGAGGACGCCGTCGGTTTCGTCAACGGCGTCCTCGATGCCGTGTACAAGAGCTTGCCCTGAGGCAGGGCGACGGAGAGCCCGGCAGAACCCCTATGTCCGACGACAACGAACTGATTCAGCAGCGCCGGGCCAACCTCGCGCAGATCGAGGCGCTCGGGATCCCGATCTACCCGAGGTCGTTCGCGCGCACCGACACGGTTGACGCGCTGGTCGGCGACTACGGATCCCGCACGCACGACGAACTCGAGGCACAGCGGCCCGAGACGACCACCTGCGGCCGCATCCTGGCCATCCGCAGCTTCGGGAAGGCCAACTTCCTGGTGCTGACCGACGGCCGCGCCCGCATTCAGGCGTACGTGCGCCAGGACGCGCTGCCGAAGCTGGATTTCAAGATCTTCAAACTGCTCGACGTCGGCGACTTCATCGGCGTCTCCGGCAGGGTGTTTCGCACGAAGACCAACGAGCTGACGATCTGGACCGCCCATCTCGAGTTTCTCGCCAAGTGCCTCCGCCCGCTGCCGGAGAAGTGGCATGGACTGCAGGACATCGAGATTCGTTACCGGCAGCGGTACCTCGACCTGATCGTCAACCCGGACTCGCGCCGCGTGTTCGAAATCCGCAGCCGGGTGATGGCCGGAATCCGGCGATTCCTTGATGGGCGCGGCTTCCTCGAAGTCGAGACGCCGATGATGCAGGCCATGGCGGGCGGCGCCCTCGCCCGGCCGTTTGTCACGCATCACAACGCGCTCGACGTCGATCTCTACCTGCGCGTCGCGCCCGAGCTCTATCTCAAGCGGCTCACCGTGGGCGGGATTGAGCGGGTGTACGAAATCAACCGGAACTTCCGGAACGAAGGCATCTCCACGCAGCACAATCCCGAGTTCACGATGCTGGAGTTCTACCAGGCCTACAGCGACTACCATGAACTGATGGACATGACCGAGCAACTCATCTCGACGGTCGCCCGCGACGCGATCGGGGCCGACACCTGCACGTTTGCCGGCCACGAGATCTCGCTGGCGGCGCCGTACCGTCGGGTTTCGCTGCGCGAAGCGGTCCGCGAGGAAGCGTCGCGGCGGCTCGGTGAGGCGGTGGTGGAAGGCGATGTGCGCGACGCCCTCCGGGCTGCGGGCCTGGCCGAACGGCTTGGCGTCCCGGTGACGCCCGGCGTCGGACCCGGCAAGATCGCGACGGAACTGTTTGAGGCGCTGTGTGAGAGCGCGCTGGTCCAGCCCACATTCGTCTACGACTTTCCGACCGAGGTGTCGCCGCTGTCGAAGCAGCGCGCCGATGATCCGGATACCGTCGAGCGGTTCGAAATGTACATCGGGGGGTTCGAAGTCGCCAACGCCTTCAGCGAGCTCAACGACCCGGCCGAGCAGCGCCGGCGGTTCGAACAGCAACTCGCCGATCGGCAGCGCGGCGACCAGGAAGCGCACGCGATGGACGAGGATTACATCCGGGCGCTCGAGTACGGGATGCCGCCGGCCGGCGGCGAGGGCATCGGCATCGATCGTCTCGTCATGGTGCTCACCGGGAGCCCGTCCATCCGCGATGTGATTCTCTTTCCCCAGATGCGGCCGCAGGCCGGAGTGTCGTGACGCTGCCATACGAAGCCCGCATCGCGCTTCGGTATCTGCTCGCGCGCCGGAAGCAGGCGTTCATCTCCGTCATCTCCCTCGTGTCGACGCTCGGCGTGGCCGTCGGCGTGATGGCGCTCATTCTGGCGCTCGCCCTGATGACGGGGCTGCAGCAGGAGTTGCGCAGCCGCATTCTGGGGGCGACGGCCCACATCTTCGTCTGGAAGCAGGGCGGAATCACCGATTACGAATCGGAGGCGGCGGCACTCCGAACCGTGCCCCGCGTGACGGGCGCCGCGCCCGCGATTCTCGGCAAGGCGATGATCTCGACGGGTCGCAACGACGCGTTCATCACGCTCAAGGGGATCGATCCCGCGCTCGAGACCAGCGTCACAGACATCGGCGGCGCGATGAAGAGCGGGCGGCTTGACGCACTGGGCGCCGGCACCAGCGACGAGCGTCCCGGAATCGTCATCGGGACGGATCTCGCCCATACGCTGGGCGTCGTCGATGGCGATGAGGTCACGCTGCTGACGCCTCAAGGATCGCTGACGCCGATGGGGGTGTATCCGCGATCGCGGCGCATGCGAGTGGTCGGACAGTTCTCGCTGGGCCTGTTTGAATTCGACTCGGCCTACGGATTTGTCAGCCTGCCGCAGGCGCGCCGCCTCCTGGATCGCGATACGGTCGAGCTCATCGAATTGCGCGTGGACGACATCTACGCCGCTCCCGCGGTCGCCCGTACGATCCGCGAGCGGCTGAACGCGACGTACATCACGCAGACGTGGGCCGATCTCAACAAGGCGCTCTTCTCGGCGCTCTGGCTGGAGAAGATGGCCATTTCCATCACCATCGGTCTCATCGTCATGGTGGCCGCCCTCAATATCGTGGCCTCACTCGTGCTGCTGGTGATGGAGAAGAGTTCCGACATCGCTATTCTGAAGACGATGGGCGCGTCCGCACGGAGCATCATGGGCATCTTTATGATCCAGGGGCTGCTGATCGGGACCGTGGGAACCCTGGTTGGCACCGCCGGCGGCTACGGACTCGCCGTCCTGCTCGATCGGTACCGGCTGATTCACGTGCCGATTGACGTGTACCAGATCGCCTATGTGCCGTTCGTCCTGCAGCCCGTGGATCTCGCAGTGGTTGTCGGGTCAGCGATTCTGGTCTGTTTCATTGCCACGATCTATCCCTCGCGCCAGGCCGCCAAACTGGATCCGGCCGAAGCACTCAGATTTGGATAGCGCGTAACGCCTACTATGTCCTTCGTGACCGTCACCGATCTCCACAAGAGCTACCTCGTGGGACAGGAGCGTCTGCACGTCCTGCGGCGTCTCGATCTGGAGGTCGAGGCCGGCGAGATGGTGGCGATCGTCGGGGCGTCGGGCGTCGGAAAGAGCACATTGCTGCACGTGCTCGGCGGCCTCGATCACTGGGAACAGGGACACATCCGGATCGGCGAGACGGTGTTGAACGATCTGCCTGACCAGCGGCGAGTCGCGTTCCGGAACCAGCAGGTGGGATTTGTGTTTCAGTTTCACCATCTGCTCCCGGAGTTCGACGCTCTCGAGAACACCGAGATGCCGCTGCGGATAGGGCGGATTGAGCCAGGCGTCGCGCGGGCACGGGCTCGGGATCTGCTGGCGCAGGTGGGGCTGGCGGGTCGACTCCGCCATCGGCCCGGCATGCTGTCGGGCGGCGAGCAGCAGCGCGTCGCGATTGCGCGGGCGCTGGTGACGCGTCCGGCTCTGCTCCTGGCCGACGAGCCCACCGGAGACCTGGACGAGCCGACGGCCGACGCGCTGCACGCGCTGCTGCGGGATATGCATCGCGAATACGGTCTGACCTCCGTGCTGGCCACGCATAATCTCCGGCTGGCGGCCTGCTGCGATCGCGTCTGGCGCCTGGCTGACGGCCGCCTGTCGCCCGCGTGAATCGCGGTCGACGTGTCGTCGAAACAGGCCTCACAGCCCGGATTGATGTTTGCCGTATAATCAATTCTGGGCGAAAATCACTCCCGGGGTGATGACGGGTGGTCGAACTCACTCCGGGAGTGATTTTCGCCGCGGAGTGATGACTTGGCACGTGGTGACGCAGGGGTCCGGATGTTCGAACGATACACGGAACGAGCCCGGCGGGTACTGTTCTTCGCCCGCTACGAGGCGAGCCAGCTTGGCAGTGTCTCCATCGAGACCGAACACCTGCTGCTCGGGCTGATCCGCGAGGGCAAAGGTCTCACCAGCCGTCTCTTCTCCCGCGCCCACGTGTCGCTCGATTCGATTCGAAAGGAAGTCGAGGGCCGGACGGTGTTCCGGGAGAAGGTGTCGACATCGGTCGAGATCCCCTTCAGCGTCGAAACGAAGCGGACTCTGCAGTACGCGGTCGAGGAAGCCGACCGCCTGCTGCACAACTACATCGGCACCGAGCACCTGCTCCTGGGGATCCTGCACGAAGATCGCTCGCTGGCGGCGTCCATCCTGCTGGACAAGGGCATGCGCCTGAGCGTCGTGCGCGAAGACATCGTGGTGCTGCTCAGCGAGAGGACGGTGGCGCCGAGAACGAAGGAGACCCCGCTGCTGGCCGAGTTCAGCCGCGACCTGACCGAGGCCGCGTCCAGGGACCTGCTCGATCCGCTCGTCGGGCGCGACGAAGAACTCGAGCGCATTCAACAGGTGCTCTGCCGGCGCACGAAGAACAATGCCGTCCTGATCGGCGAGCCCGGCGTCGGCAAGACGGCGATCGTCGAAGGGCTGGCCCAGAAGATCGTGGCCAGCGAAGTGCCGCGCTACCTGGCCGACAAGCGCATCGTGGCGCTGGACATCTCGCTGGTGGTGGCCGGCACGAAGTACCGGGGTCAGTTCGAAGAACGCCTCAAGGCGATCATGAAGGAGCTGACCGACAGCCCGAACATCATCGTGTTCATCGACGAACTGCACACGCTGGTCGGGGCGGGTTCGGCCGAAGGGTCGCTCGACGCCGCCAACATCCTCAAGCCCGCGCTGTCGCGCGGCGAGATCCGGTGCATCGGCGCCACCACGCCGGCCGACTACCGGAAGTACATCGAGAAGGATCGGTCGCTCGAGCGGCGGTTCCAGGGCGTCAAGGTGAACGCGCCGGACGAACAGCAGACCATCGAGATTCTCGTCGGCGTCAAGGACCGGTACGAAGCGTTTCATCACGTGGAATACACGCGCGAAGCCATCGAAGCAGCCGTCTACCAGTCGAACCGTTACATCACCGATCGGTTCCTGCCCGACAAGGCCATCGACCTGATTGACGAATCCGGCGCGCGGGTCAAGCTGCGCGATGCGGCGCTGGGCGGGCAGGGCGCCGCGGCGGCGCGAACGGTGCGGATGGCCATCGATCAGCCCGACATGACGGCTGTCGCCGTGGCGGTGCAGGAGTACGACGGCGATCAGCGGTTCGGCGACGGCGCGGGGATGCGGGAGCGCGGCGTCGACGCCAAGCCTTCCGGACGGCGCATCATCGTCGGCAAGCAGGACATCGACGAGGTCGTCTCGACGTGGACGGGCATTCCGCTCGCGTCGATCAACCAGGACGAGAGCGACAAACTCCTCCGGATGGAGGACGAACTGCACACGCGGGTGATCAGCCAGGAGAGAGCCATCTCGGCGCTCTCGCGAGCCATTCGCCGGTCTCGGGCAGGTCTGAAGAATCCGAACCGGCCGGTCGGGAGCTTCATCTTTCTCGGACCCACCGGCGTCGGCAAGACGGAACTGGCCCGGGCGCTTGCGGCGTTCCTGTTCGGCAGCGATGCGGCGCTCGTCCGTTTCGACATGTCGGAGTACATGGAAAAGCACGCCGTGTCGAAGCTGATCGGATCGCCTCCCGGCTACGTCGGGCACGACGAGGGCGGCCAGCTGACCGAACGGATCAAGCGCAATCCGTACTCGGTCGTCCTGCTCGACGAGATCGAAAAGGCCCATCCGGACCTGCTCAACATCCTGCTCCAGGTGTTCGAAGACGGCAATCTGACCGACGGGCTCGGGACCCGGGTCAACTTCAAGAACGCGATCATCATCATGACGTCGAACATCGGCGCCCGCTTCATCGAGAAGAAGGGCGCGATGGGGTTCCAGCTTTCGGATCAGCAGGACGTGCACCGGAGCGTGTCGGAGATGGTGATGAGCGAGGTGCGGCGAACCTTCAACCCGGAATTCGTCAACCGGATCGACGAGATGATCGTGTTCGACGCGCTGTCGGACGATGACCTCCGGAAGATCCTGCTGTTGCTGGTGGATCAACTGAATGCCCACCTGCTGGACAGACGGCTCCGGATCAGGCTGCAACCGGAGGTGGCCGACTGGATCATCGCGGTGACCTGCAAAGACCGCTCATACGGCGCGAGGCCGCTCCGGCGGGCGCTCCGGCGGCATATCGAGGATCCCCTTTCGGAGGAACTGATTCGGGGACACCTGCGGGGAGGCGAGATCGAGGTCTTTCTCGACGGGGATACGCTGCGCTACCGGCCCTCGGGCACGACCGACACCGGCCGGCCGCTGGCCTGAAACGTCTAAAACCTAGTAAACTAGAACGATTGCGTGGGGCAGGCCTGCCCGCGTGTGTGACGGGCCGCCGCGCGACGAACCCCACGGCCCCCGGGCGAGCGTGACAGCGAGTCGCCCCGGGTGCCAGGAAAGCGGTGCAATGTCGATTCGGACGTATGTGGCTGCGGCCATCATGCTGGGTGTCGTGGGGGCCGGTCCGGCGGGGGCGCAGCCCCCGGCTGCCGGAGCACCGGCCGCGCTGCAAGCCCAGCCCGCACTGAAGCTGCCCCCCGCCGGTTCGCCCTCGCTGCTCCGGTCCATCGAGCTGCGGTTCCCGACCCAGGGTAACGTGTCGGTGATCGAGCCGCAGACCTACCTCTATTACATCGAGACGCGGCCCAGCCGGCCGAGTGACGGGGTCTGGACGCCGTTTGACGAGAACGCCATCCTGGAGGATTTCAAGCGGCTGTGGGCGACCTCCTTTCTCGACAATATCTGGATCGAAGTCACCGATGCGCCGTACGAAAACGGCGTCGTCGGCAAGCGCGTGATCTTCAATCTCGAAGAACGCCAGCGCGTGAAGATCGTCGACTATGTCGGGTCCAAGAAGCTCGAACAGTCGAAGATCGACGAGAAGCTGCGCGACGAGAACATCCAGATCCGTCTGGACTCGTTTATCGACCCGGCGCTCATTCGCCGCGTCGAGGGGATCATCCGCGACATGTTCGCGGAGAAGGGCTATCAGTTCGCGAAAGTCGATCACGTGATCAAGGAGGTCGCCGGCGGCCCGAAGCTGGTCAACATCTCGTTCGTCATGGACGAAGGTCCGCGCGTGCGGATTCGGAGCGTCGATTTCGTCGGGAGCAAGGCGGTCAAGAGCGGCTCCCTGGCCAGGCAGATGAAGAACAACCGCAAAGTGGGGATCTTTTCGTGGATCACCCGGAGCGGCACCTACCAGGCGGCGAAATACGAAGAAGACGCGGACAAGGTTGTCGAATTCTACCGCAACAAGGGGTACGTCATGGCCCGGGTCGGCCAGCCGAGCCTGAAGTTCATCGAGGATTCGAAGGACAAAGGCACGCGGTATGTCGCCCTGCGGATTCCCGTGCAGGAAGGTGAACGATTCCGGGTCGGGGACGTGGGGTTCGACGGCAACACGGTCGTCAAGACCGAGGGCCTCAAGAGCCTCTTCAACATCAAGGCCGGCCAGTTCTACAGCGAGAAGAAGGTCAGAAAGGCGATGGACAAGGCCCGCGAACTGTACGGGTCTGTAGGCTACTTCGAGTTCACGATGTACCCGGACGTCAAGCCCCGGGGCGTGCCCGAGCCAGACGCGAATGCCGACGACCCGCTCGCGCCGCCCACACCGGCCGTCAAGCCCGCCGGTCCGCCGACCATCGACGTGACGATGCGGATCCAGGAGGGCAAGCAGTACTTCGTCAACCGGATCATCTTCACCGGCAATACGCACACACGCGACAACGTCATCCGCCGGGAAATCAGGCTGTTCGAGGGCGGCGTCTTCAACACCGAGGCGTTAAAGTACAGCGTCAAGCGCCTGAACCAGCTCGGCTACTTCAAGCAGCTCGATGGCGCCAAGGACATGTCGGTCGATAAGACGCCTGGCGCAGACAACAAGGTCGACGTCAAGCTGAAGCTCGAGGAGCAGAACCGGAACCAGATCACGTTCGGGGCCGGCGTATCGCAGTACGAGGGCGTCTTCGGCCAGTTGACGTTCCAGACGTCGAATTTTCTGGGGAAGGGCGAGACGCTGAGCGTGTCCGCGCAAAGGGGATCGAGAGCGCGCAACTACCAGCTCAGCTTCTCGGAGCCGTTCCTCTTCGACCGGCCCATCACAGTTGGCGGCGACATCCACAAGCAGGCCGTCATCTACCCGTACGCGTATACGCAGAACAACACCGGCGGCGCGGCCACGGTCGGGTTCCAGGTCGGCGCGTATGCTCGGATATTCGGCACCTACAGCTACGACCGGATTCGCGTCACCGACATCTATCCGATCTACCTGCCGCAGCCGCAGCTCCTGTTTACGCCCTCCGACGTGTACTCGTCGATGGGGCTGGAGCGCTCCCCGTTTATTGTCTCCAATGGCGAGGTGGCGGCTTCGAACCCGTACATGGCGGACTTGCTGCTGCTGAACTCGGGAGGGAAGCGGTCGATCAGCAAGGTGACCCCGAGTTACGTCTATAACTCGGTGGACAATCCCATCTTCCCCGCGGCCGGCAAGCGTCTGACCGCCTCGATGGACGTCGCCGGCGTCGGGGGCGACACGAGCTATCTCAAGCCGATGCTCGAGGGGGTCGTGTACTGGCAGCAGTCGCGGCGGTTCTCGCTCGGCGTCCGCGGGCAGTGGATTTCGGTGTTTCCGACCGGCAGCACGACGACGCTCCCCATTTTCGAGCGGCTGTTTCTGGGTGGCGAATACAGTATTCGTGGATTCGATTTGCGCACCATCGGCCCGCGCGATCCGATTACCGGCGTCGTGGTTGGCGGCGTCAAGAGCCTGCTGTTCAATGCCGAGTATTTGATTCAGATTGCAGGACCCGTTCGGCTCGTGTTGTTCTATGATGCGGGCCAGGTGGCCGACACGGGGCAGCGCATGACGGTGAACGGATTCAAGACGTCGACCGGCGGTGAGATCCGGTTCTTCATGCCGGTGTTGAATGTGCCGTTCCGTCTGATTGCCGCCTACAATCCCCAGCGCCTGGGTGTGCTCGATAACCAGCTCAGGCCGCAGAAGGCCTTCACGTTCCGGTTTGCGGTTGGCACGACGTTCTAGACTGAGAGGAATCTGGGCCGGCCGCGGCGCAGCGGTCTGCCAGGGTGCAAGCAGAGGTTACTTTTTGCGAAAGGGACAGGACGAATGAAAGCGTTTACGGTTGTCGCAGTCGTGGTGGGCGTTCTGGTCGCGGGCGTGGTCTCGGCCCAGCAGCCTCCGGTTCAACAGCCGCCGGCCAAGCCGCCGGTGGCGGCCACTCCTCAGCCGCCGCCAGCCAAGCCGGCTGCAGCAGCCCCGGCCGTCCCAACAGGTCCGGAGGCGAAGTTCCCGGAAGGCGCCAGGTTTGCCTTCGTCAACATTCAGCGCATTGCCGGCGAGTCAGCCGAAGGCAAGGCGTCAAGCGCGCGGCTCGAACAGCTCCGGGCCAAGAAGGCCAGCGACCTCAACGACAGGAACAGGCAGGTCGAGGCCTTGCAGGCCAAGCAGAAGAGCAGCGTCATGAGCGACGATGCCCGGGCGCAGACGCAGCGGGAGATCGACAAGCTGCAGGTCGAGATCCAGCGCATGACGCAGGATGCGCAGCAGGAGCTTCAGGACATGCAGAACGAACTGCAACTGGAGTTCCAGCGCAAGGTCGCGCCGGTGATCCAGCAGGTGGCGACCGAACGGTCGATCCAGATGCTGTTCAGCCAGGGCGACTCCGGCCTCGTGTGGGCGGACGCCGGTCTGGATCTGACCGCCGAAGTCATTCGCCGGTTTGACGCCGTGACGGCGGCCATGAAGCCGCCGGTCGCGCCGGCGCCGATCAAGAAGTAGCGTGGCTGCCATCGCCTCGGTCCAGTCCATCGACGTCGCGTCGGTGCTCGAACGACTCTGTCACCGCTATCCCTCGGGGTTGGTGGATGCGGTTGTCGACATCGAACCGGGGCGGCGTCTGGTGGCGACAAAGAACGTCACGGCCAACGAGCACTTCTTCTCGGGGCACTTCCCGGAGGTGCCGCTGATGCCTGGCGTGCTCATGATCGAGGCGCTCATCCAGTCGGCGACGCTGCTGCTCCTGCACGACGGCGACCAGATCCGCAACGCGCGGGTCTGGTTGCGCAGCGTGAACGTCACGAAGTTCCGGCGGCAGGTCGTGCCTGGGGACCAGGTGACGCTCGACGTCGAGGTGCGGCAGCGGCGGGGGCCGCTGGTGCGCATCGGCGCCGTGGCGCGTGTCGACGGACAGGTCGTCACCGAGAGCGGCTTTGTCCTGGCCATGGCTCCCGGCGCGGCATCCATCCATCCGACCGCGCGGGTCCACCCCGGCGCCGTGCTGGGAGAGGGCACCATTGTCGGGGCCGGCGCCAGCATCGGGGCCAACGTGCGCGTTGGCCGCAACAACCGTATCGGCGCTTCCTGCATCGTTGACGGGGCGACCGTGATCGGAGACGACAACGTCCTCTATCCGTTCGGGTCGTTCGGCTTGCCGCCGCAGGATCTGAAATACCAGGGAGAGCCGACCGCGCTCGTGATTGGCAACCAGAACGTGTTTCGCGAATTCGTGACCGTGCACCGGGGTACCGTGACCGGCCGCGGCGTCACGCGCATCGGGCACCGCAACTACCTGATGGCGTATGGGCACGTCGCGCACGACTGCCTCGTGGGCAACGACACGATTCTGTCGCACGGGACCACGCTCGGCGGCCACGTCGACGTGGACGATTTCGCCACGCTCGGCGGCTACGTCGGGATTCACCAGTTCTGTCGTGTCGGCAAGCACGCCTTCATCGGCGGATTCTCGGCCTGCACGAAGGACGTCCTGCCGTTTTCGAAGACCGTCGGCAACCGGGCGCTCATCTACGGGATGAACACGATTGGCCTGGTGCGCCGCGGGTTCACTCCGGAGACGATCCTCAAGCTCAAGGCCGCGTACAGGCTGCTGCTCCAGTCGAATCTCAACACGACGGAGGCCGTCGCGCGCATCGCTGGCGATCCCGCGCTGGACTGCCCGGAGGTCCGGTACCTGGTCGAATTCGTTCGTGGCGCAAAGCGCGGGGTTGTACTCAAGCGGGGGCGCACGCAACCCGGCGAATCATCCGGCGACCTGTAAGGGACACCTCATGCGTGTGGGCCTGATAGCCGGCAACGGGCAATTTCCGTTCCTGGTCCTGGACGCGGCGCGAGCGCTGGGCCATGCGGTCACCATCCTGGCGATCGAGAAGGAGGCGTCGCCGGAGCTGGTGACGGCCGCGGCCCGCGAACCGCGCGCCGAGCTGCACTGGGTGTCGCTCGGACAGCTCGGCAAGGCCATCGACATTCTGCGCGGCGCCGGCGTGAGCCAGGCGGTGATGGCCGGCCAGGTCAGGCACGTCAGCATCTTCTCCGGCATCGTGCCGGACCGCCTGCTGCTGTCCGCCCTGCTCAAGCTGCGTGCACGCAACACCGATGCCCTGATCGCCGCGGTGGCGCAGGTGATGCGCGAGCACGGGGTCGAACTGCTCGATTCGACCGCCTTTCTCGAGCCGCTGGTCGCCAGGCCGGGAGTGCTGACGGCCCGGCGGCTGACCGACGATGAGCAACAGGACATCACGTTCGGGTACCCGATGGCCGATCAGATCGCGGCGCTCGACATCGGCCAGACCCTGGTGGTCAAAAGCGCAGCGGTCGTGGCGGTTGAGGCGATGGAAGGCACCGACGCCGTGATCGCCCGCGCGGGCAGGCTGGCGGGTCCAGGCGCGTCGGTGATCAAGGTCGCCAAGCCCGGTCAGGACATGCGATTCGACGTGCCCGTGGTGGGCGTGGCCACGATCGAGGCGATGCGCGCGGCCGGCGCCACGGCCTTGTCGATCGATGCCGGGCGGACGCTACTGGTTGATGGCGAAGCGGTGGTTCGGGCGGCCGATGCGGCGGGCGTGGCGATCGTGGGCCGGCCAGCCGACGAGCAACCAGGGAGGCCGGCGTGAGCGAACGGATCCTGCGCGCGGCGGTGGCGGGTGTGGGCCACCTCGGCCGCCATCATGCGCGAATCCTGGCGTCGATGCCGGGTGTCACGTTGGCCGGCGTCGTGGACATCAACGGCGCGCGGGCGCGGGAGATCGCGGCGCTGTCTGGCGCGCGCGCCGTGACCGACGTGCGGGACATCCTCGACGACGTCGATCTGGTGTCGATCGCGACGCCGACCGAGGCGCATCTGGAGGTGGCCGGCCTGTGCCTCGAGCGGGGGATTCCTGTGCTCGTGGAGAAGCCGCTCGCCCGATCGGTCGGGGAATGCGATGCGATGATTCGGGCTGCGGCCCGATCGGGCGCGACGCTCGCGGTCGGCCACACCGAGCGGTTCAATCCCGCGGTGATGGCGGCACGGCCTGCCGTGGACAAGCCCGGCTTCATCGAGATCCACCGACTCGGGACCTTTCCGGCGCGCAGCCTCGACATCGATGTCGTCTTCGATCTCATGATCCACGATCTGGACCTCGTTCTGTCGATCGTGCCGTCGCCAATCGCGGCCATTGAAGCCGTGGGCGTGCCCGTCCTGACCGACCGCGCCGACATCGCCAACGCGCGCATCCGGTTCGAGTCGGGGTGCGTCGCCAACATCACGGCCAGCCGGATCAGCCGCGATCGCGTCCGCAAGATCCGCTTCTTCCAGCGCGACGCGTACATTTCAATTGACTGCGGCGCGAAAGAGGCCGAAGTGTACCGACTGATCCACCAGGAGGGCCGTCGGCCGCAGATCGAGGGCGGCCGGATCCCGGTTGTGGACAGTGAACCGTTGCGGAACGAGCTCGAAGACTTCGTGGCGGCCGTGCGCGAGCGGCGGCCACCGCTGGTTGGCGGCGTCGACGGACGCAACGCTGTGAGACTGGCCGGTCAGATCACGGAACGGATGGCGGCATGCACGATGATCTGAACAGCTTCATCGACCAGGTCGAGGCGCGCGGCTGGCTGACTCGTGTTCGGGAACCGGTCAGCCCGGACCTCGAAATCACCGCTGTTACCGACCTGGCCAGCAAGGCGCCCGGCGGAGGGCCCGCGCTGATCTTCGAGCAGCCGACGGGGTTCGACATGCCCGTCGCGGCGAACCTGTTCGGATCGCTCGAGCGGATCTGTCTGGCGCTCAACGTGTCGTCGCTCGATTCGCTCGCGCGCGAGATCGAGACGCTCATGACGCCGCTGGTGCCGACTGGCATCATCGGCGCGTTGAAGATGCTGCCGATGGTTGGCCGCCTCACCGATCTGCTGCCCAAGACGGTCAAGGATGGCCCGTGCCAGGAGGTTGTCCAGCTCGACGGCACGCTGGATCAGTTGCCCATCCTGAAGTGCTGGCCCGAGGACGGCGGACGGTACATCACGTTTCCGCTGGTGTTCACCAAGGACCCCGAAAGCGGCACGCGCAACATCGGCATGTATCGCATGCAGGTGTTCGACGGGCGCACCACGGGGATGCACTGGCAGCGGCACAAGGGCGGAGCGCAGCACCATCGGATTGCCGAACGGATGGGCCGGCGGCTCGAGGTGGCGGTGGCCCTCGGCGCGGAACCCGAGCTCTGCTACGCGGCGACCGCGCCGATGCCGGAGGGGCTGGACGAACTGCTGCTGGCCGGATTTCTGGCGCGCCGGCGGATTGAGCTGGTCAAGTGCCGGACCGTCGATCTCGAGGTGCCCGCCGAAGCGAATATCGTGCTCGAAGGGTACGTCGAGCCTGGCGAACGACGCCGCGAAGGCCCGTTCGGCGACCACACGGGTTTCTACTCTCTGGCTGACGCTTTCCCGGTCTTCCATCTGACGGCCATCACGATGCGGCGCAAGCCGATCTACCACACCACCATCGTCGGCGTTCCGCCGATGGAAGACGTGTATCTCGGGAAGGCGAGCGAGCGGATCTTCCTGCCGCTCATCCGGAAGACGATTCCCGAAATCGTCGACATGCACTTTCCGCCGGAGGGGATCTTCCACAACCTGGTTCTCATCTCGATCGACAAGCGGTATCCCGGCCATGCCCGCAAGATCATGAACGCCTGCTGGGGGCTCGGTCAGCTGATGTTCTCCAAGGTGGTTGTCGTGGTTGACAAGGATGTGAACGTGCAGGACGTCCGGGAAGTCGCCTGGGTCGTCGGCACGCACATGGATCCGCAGAGGGACATCCAGTTTACGCGCGGCCCGATGGACGACCTCGAGAACGCGTCCGATTTGCCGGCGTATGGCAGCAAGATGGGCATTGACGCGACCCGGAAGTGGCCCTCCGAGGGATTCACGCGAGAGTGGCCGACGCGAGTGGTCACGTCAGAAGCGGCGGGGGCGCGTGCGTTGGCCGTGTGGAACCGGATCGCGGGGCAGGCTGGCACCGGAGGCGGGATACGGGACGATCGCTCATGAAGGAACAGATCCAGGAGGCGGCGGCCCGAATCACCGCGGGCTACCGGTTGACCGACGAGGCCATCGGCGCGCTGGCGGAGACCCGCGATATCCTGACGCTCGGCATGCTGGCAGACGAGGCGAGACGTCTCCGGCACGGCACCGACACGACGTTTGTCCGCGTGGCGGAGGTACGGGTGCCGCTTGATGACGGCGCCCGCCTCGAGATCCCGGCTGCGGCCCGGGAAGTGAGAATATCCGACCGCACCGACTCGCTGACCACGCTGATTCCCCACGTGCGCCGCGTCGTGGCAGCGGCCGACGGCGTTCCCGTCTCCGCATTCTCGCTCGAGGCGCTCGAAGCCCAGGCGGCCATCAGCGGCCGGCGGCTGGCCGATCTGCTTGCCGCGTTGCGCGACGCAGGCGCCGATCTGATCGCCGAGGCGGCGTTGGACCAGTTGTCGCACGCCGAGCATGCGCTCGAGCAAGTCCGGAAAGCGGGGCTTGGCCTTGCGAGGCTGACCGTGCAGCACACGGCCGGCACCGCGGAGAGACTCGAGCACATCATCCGCGCGCGCGCGCTGCAGCAATCGCTCGGCTGGATCGAGAGCTTCGCGCCGCTGGGCCGGTCGTGGCCTCCCGGCGCGCCATCGACCGGATATGAGGACGTGCGGCAGGTGGCGCTGGCGCGGTTGCTCGTCGACAACATCGCGTCCATCCAGGTGGATTGGGGGCGGTACGGCCCGAAGCTCGCGCAGGTGGCGCTTACCGTTGGGGCCGACGATGTCGACGGCGTGTCGCCCGTCGATGACACGGGCGAAGGGCGCCGGCGGTCACCCCTCGAAGACATCCGACGCAACATTCTGGCGGCCGGACTGGTGCCCGTCGAACGGGACGGCGCTCGCCGGCGGGTGATGTCATGAGCGTGGTTCGCCTGGGCGCGGTGGAGTACCTCAATGCGCGGCCGCTCGTGTATGGGCTCGATCGGCTCAAAGAGCGGTTCAGTCTGCGTTTCGATGTGCCGGCCAGATGCGCCGCCCTTCTGCACGAGCGTGAGGTGGACCTCGGCATCGTTCCCTCGATCGAGTACTTGAGGGGAGGCCCGTACCTCGCGGTGCCGGGCGTGGCGATCGGATCGGAAGGTCCGATTGCATCGGTCGCGATGTTCTCCCGGCGTCCGGCGGCCGACATCCGTACGCTGGCGGTCGATACGAGCTCGCGGACGTCGGTCGCCCTGTTGCAGATTCTGTGCGCGCGTCACTTCCGGATTGCGCCGGAGATGCGGCCCATGCTGCCCGACCCGGAACACATGCTCCACGAATGTGACGCGGCGCTCATCATCGGCGACAGGGCGCTGTTGTTCGACCACGTGGCCGCCGGCGTGGAGAAGATCGACTTGGGCGAGGCGTGGACCGCGTACTCAGGCTTTCCGTTCGTGTACGCGTTCTGGGTGGGACATGTGGGGGCGATCGGGCCGGAGGACATCGATCGACTGGTCGCGGCGGGGCTGGCCGGAGCCGATCATCCTGACGCGATCGCCGAAGGCTACTTCGCGGCGATGCCTGCGTGGGTGGAGCGCGGTGCGCGCTACCTTCGCGATAATGTGAAATTCGAGTTTGGCGAACGACAGCTGGCCGGGCTGACGCGGTTCTATCACGAAGCCGCGGAGCTTGGACTGGTGCCGGAGTTCCGGGCGCCGCGGTTCTACTAGACGGCCCGCAGGTGCCCGAAGCGCCACGGCACCGGGTTGAGGATCGATGTCCATCGAAGCGTTGGCAGAAAAGGCCCGGGCGGGCGCGAGGCTGAACGAGGCCGAGGCACTCGAGATGTATCTGTCCGCTCCCACGCCTCTGCTCGGCCAGCTCGCCGACCAGCAGCGCTGGAAGCGCCATCCCGATCGCGCTGTCACCTACATCATCGATCGCAACGTCAACTACACGAACGTCTGCGTCGCCCGCTGCTCGTTCTGTGCTTTCTACCGTCCCGTCGGATCGCCTGAGGGCTACGTGCTCGGCTTCGACGAGATCTTCGCGAAGATCGACGAGACGATCGCGCTTGGCGGCGGCCAACTGCTGCTACAAGGCGGCCACAATCCGGATCTGCCGCTTGAGTGGTACGAGGATCTGTTCCGGGCAGTGAAATCGCGGTATCCGGCGTTTCGCCTCCACGCGCTTTCGCCGCCTGAAGTGCTGCACCTCTCCCGGCTGGCGCAGACGACCGTGCCGGATGTGGTGAGGCGGTTGGTCGCGGCAGGCCTCGACAGTATTCCCGGGGGCGGCGCCGAGATCCTGGTCGATCGCGTCAGGAAGCTCCTGCACTGCTACAGCAAGGCGTCGGCCGACGAATGGATTGACGTCATGCGGCATGCGCATCGGGCCGGTCTGCGGACCACCGCCACGATGATGTACGGGTCGGTCGAGACGCCGGCCGAGCGAATCGAGCACATGGGCCGGCTGCGCGCGCTGCAGGACGAGACCGCCGGCTTCACGGCGTTCATCGCGTGGAGTTATCAGCCTGAGCACACGCTACTGCAGGGCGTTGAGGCGACCGCGGTCGAGTACCTGCGGACGCTGGCGACGGCGCGGCTGTTTCTCGACAACTTCCCGAATCTCCAGGCGTCGTGGGTGACCCAGGGCGCCAAGGTGGGGCAGTTGAGCCTGGCGTACGGCGCCAACGACATGGGCAGCGTCATGATCGAGGAGAACGTGGTGCGCGCCGCCGGCGCAGCCTATTGCATGGACGAGATCGAGATCGTCCGGAACATCGAGGACGCGGGCTTCGAGGCGAGGCGCCGCAACATGCACTACGACGTGCTTGGCGGTCCCGTCTTCCGCGAGCGCCAGGTGCCCCGCCTGCTCGAACTCGCGGTGGCGCGGGCGGATGGCCACAGATCGGTGCCTGCCGAACTGATCAACTATCCGGCCCGCAGCCGAGCTGAACGGGATCGGCGCACACGCACGTAGGCGCACAAGGAGGCATCGAACCATGTCGCCAGATCCGACAGCTGCCGATCGCAAGCCCTGGTGGAAAGGGGCTCGCGGGGAATGGCTGGTCGTCGCGCAGGTGATTCTGATTGGATTGGTATTCCTCGGCCCCCGCGCACTTCCTGGCCAGCCGCCGTGGCCGCTTCCATTGGGCCGTGTGTGCTCGGTCGTTGGCGGCGTGCTGATGCTCGCTGGCGGCGCTCTGGGTATTGCCGGGTTCGTCCGTCTGGGGCGCGGCCTGACCCCGTTGCCGTATCCGAAGGACGGGGCCGGCCTCGTCCAGACGGGCCCCTTCGCGCTGGTTCGCCATCCGATCTACGGCGGTGGTTTAGCGCTCGGCCTCGGGTGGTGGTTACACGTCCAGGGATGGCTCACCCTCGGATACGTCGTGGCCTTGTTTGTCCTTCTGGATGTGAAATCGCGTCGGGAAGAGGCGTGGCTGGCGGCGAAGTTTCCACGCTACGCGGCCTACCGGCAGCGCGTGCGCAAGCTGATTCCGTTCGTCTACTGAAAAGCCCAGGCGGCTGGTCCCCGGCGTCGCACCGCGATGCGCCCTCCGGCCCTGTCCGACGATCTACGCCCCGCCGAACGTCAGCGCCTCGACCGGGTTCCCATCCTTCACCGGCACCGCCTGGCCGTTCCGGGTGAACTCCCGCCGCACCAACACGCGCCAGGCGCGGCGTCCGGTCTCAACCAGCACAACGATGACGCAGCAGAGAATCACCGCGGTCAGCGTCACATTGACCCAGCCCAGCAGTTCCTTGCCGGGCACTCGAGACAGAGGCAGAAAGTTATCCATGATATTCAGCAGGCCCGCGTAGATCGTCGTGACCGCGACGAAGACCAGCGGCACCAGCGTGACCCAGACGTAGCGGACCTTGCCGGCATTGAGCAGGGCCGCGGTGGCGACGGCGAGCGCCACGGCCGCCAGCAGCTGGTTCGCGGTGCCAAACATCGGCCAGATGGTCGAGATGTTGCCGGTCCAGATGAAGTATCCCCACGCGAACACGACACATCCGGTCGCCAGCAGGTTGCCGGGAAGCCAGTCGGTGCGTTCCATCGGTTTCCACACGCGGCCGACGTACTCCTGCACCAGGAAACGCGCCACGCGCGTCCCGGCATCGATCGTCGTGAGGATAAAGAGGGCCTCGAACATGATCGCGAAGTGATACCAGTAGCCCATCAGGTGGGTCAGACCCGGGATCCCCGCGAAGATCTGCGCGAATCCAACGGCCAGCGAGACGGCCCCGCCCGGGCGTCCCGCCACCACTTCACCGACTCTCGACGACAGCACATCGAGATTCACCGGCGTCAATCCCATTGCCGCGAACTTGTCGGGGCTCACGTTGATGGCGAAGTAATCGGCCGGGTGCAAGGAGCAGGCGGCGATGAGGGCCACCACCGACACGATGCATTCCATCAGCATGGCGCCGTAGGCGACGGGCAGCGCGTCCCGTTCCGTATCGAGCATCTTCGGCGTCGTGCCCGAGGACACCAGCGCGTGAAAACCCGAAATGGCGCCGCACGCGATCGTGATGAACAGGAACGGGAACAGCTTCCCGGGAATGATCGGGCCGCCGCCGGCGTCGTACGACGTGAATGCCGGCATCTGCAGCGTGGGATGCACGATGAACACGCCGGCGATGAGCGCGGCAATCGTCCCGATCTTCAGGTAGGACGACAGATAGTCGCGCGGAACGAGCAACAGCCAGACGGGCAGCACGGAGGCAACGAACCCGTAAGCAGCCAGGGCGATGACGATGCCCTCGCGCGACAGAGTGAAGGCCGGCGCGAACCGCGACCCCGGGATCATGCCGCCGACGATGAGCGCGGCGAAGACACCGACCACGCCGATGACGCTGGCTTCGGCGATGTGCCCTTTCCGAAAGCGGTACATCCACAGGCCGACAAACATCGCCACCGGGATCGTCATCGAGATCGTGAACGTCCCCCAGGAGCTGTCCCGAAGGGCATTCACCACCGCGAACCCGAGGCCAGCCAGGGCGACGATGATGATGATCAGGATCGCCACCGAGCCGACCAGCCCGGCGAGTGGGCTCACCTCCGCGCGGGCAATCTCGGCGAGGGACTTGCCTCTCCGGCGGATCGAGGCGACCAGGATCGTCATGTCGTGGACACCGCCCGCGATAACCGCGCCCAGCAGCATCCAGAGGAACGTCGGGGCGTAGCCGTACTGTGCCGCCAGGACCGGGCCAATCAGCGGTCCCGCCCCCGAGATCGCCGCGAAGTGGTGACCGAACAGCACCCACTTGTTCGTGGGTTGATAGTTCTGACCGTCCTCCATGGTGTGCGCTGGGGTGGCGCGATCGCTGAGTACCAGCACCTTCGCCGCGAGGAACGCCCCGTAATACCGGTAAGCCAGCGCCGTGACGAGGATGGCGATCAGCATGAGGGGCACCGAATTCATGGGTCAATCCTTCCGGCGGTTCGCGTCCGTTGAGGCGCAACCGGCGCTCGATGTGTCGTTACGGCCGACAGGCGCCGACAATTCAACTGCTACTTGTGTCATCCTAGCGCGACTTACCAGCGGATGGAACCCCGCCGGACCCAGCCCGTCGGAGGGGCAATCCCGCGGCGAACCCCCTGACGCACGCCCGGAGGAACATGATGAGCCCTGAAATGAGACAGAACCCGCGACGGTCCGCATCCCGATCTGGTCGGGCGCGATGGCTGACATCCGTAGCCAGCGTTAGCATCGCGCTGTGCATCGGGCCATCGGCCGCTGAAACGCCGCGGCAGCGAGCTGTCCAGGATCCGCGTCTGCCGAGCGAGACACCTCAGAAGTTCGAGCCCGTCACCAGCAGCTTCGACCATGTCGGGCGCGACGTCATGATCCCGATGCGGGACGATTGGCCGCGAACACTGGACGATCTGGTGTAGGTTCAAGATGGTTGCATGAGCTTGGCCGTGGCATCTTCTTGCGCCGCGGGGGAGGGTGCGCCATGAGGGGCTGGGTCGCGACAGCACTGTGTGTGGTGGCGTCGGCTGGCGCAGGCCCCGCCGGGATGGGCGTGGGTTACGACCCTCTGCTGGTCGAGAAGGGCACACCCGAACAGAGAGAACTGGTCGTCAGCGATGCGCAGCGCTCGCGCGAGATTCCGATCCGCGTCTACCTGCCGAGCGGCCGGAGGCCCGCAGCGGTGGTGCTCTTCAGTCACGGTCTTGGCGGAAACCGGGCAGGTTCGGAGTACTTGGGCAATCACTGGGCGTTGAGGGGCTATGTCGCCGTGTTCTTGCAGCATCCGGGAAGTGACAATGGCGTGTGGAAGGACACGCCGCCCGCTCAGCGGATGGCGGCGATGAGGCAGGCGGCCGATCTGGAGAACTTCGAGCGTCGGGTCAGAGATGTGTCAGCGGTACTCGATCAGCTCGAACGGTGGAACTCCGCGGCGTCGCACGTCCTGGCAGGGCGGCTGGACCTGAAACGAATCGGGATGTCGGGCCATTCCTTTGGCGCGGTGACCACCCAGGCGGTGAGCGGCCAGTTCTTTCCGATAGGGAGGGGCTTCACCGATCCTCGAATCAGAGCGGCCGTCGTGATGAGCCCGAGCGGGCCCCGGCGAGGTGATCCGAAGCAGTCATTTGGTCGCGTCGCCATTCCGTGGATGCTGCTCACTGGGACCTTGGACACCGCGATCATTGGAGACGCCGACCTGCCATCGCGTCTCAGCGTGTTCCCGGCGTTGCCGCCGCGTGGGAAGTACGAACTGGTGCTGAACAAGGCGGAACACTCCGCGTTCACCGATCGGGCGCTTCCCGGTGACGCAGAGAAGCGCAATCCAAACCATCATCGCGCGATTCTGGCCGTGACGACCGCTTTCTGGGATGCGTATCTTTGCGCCGATCCGGAGGCGAAGAAGTGGCTCGACGGCGACCGAGTGCGGAGCGTGCTGGAGAAGGATGACAGGTGGCAAAAGAAGTGAACATGTAGACTATTCAGGCGGCACGCGAATCAAGATGGAGGGATGTCTATGAATGGGTTGAACTCTGGGTCAGTATTGCGCTGCTGGGTTTGTGGAGCTGCCTGGGGGTCATCTACCGCAATAGCCGGAAGGCGTCAAAGCAGATGGACGACATTGTCAGGCTGCTGACAGAAATTGCCGCGAAGAAGTCGGAGCGTCACGATGCAGAAGGTGCTGCCGGTGCTTGCGCTCGTGTCCGGCGCGCTCATCACTTACGTGGACAGCCGGCCAGGCTGGGACGACGCCGGCGTCACCGCGTTCGCGATTCTCGCCGTCTGCGCGATACTCGGGTTGATCGGGCCGAAACGCCCATGGCTCTGGGCTCTCGCCGTGGGCCTGTGGATTCCCCTGCTGGGGATTGTCATGACGCACAATTACGGCTCGGTGCTCGCCCTGCTGATCGCCTTCGCCGGAGCGTACGGCGGCATGGCGGTTCGGAAAGGCATCGCGCCAGCCCGGATCTGAACACCGGGATTCGGTCGTCGACGTCGTACCGGGCAAGTGCAGCGCCGAACACCGTCGTCGTTCCCGCTGCCGAAGTCGGACCAACCAGACGGAGGAATACAACGATGAAGATCCTCGAGAAGTACGGCGACCATGCGTACGCGCTGCTCCGAATTGTCGCGGGATTCATGTTCTCGTTCCACGGCGCTCAGAAGATCCTGGGCGTACTGTCTCAGTTCCAGCCGCCGGTTGGGTCTCAGCTCTGGTTCGGCGGGGCCATCGAACTGGTGGGAGGCCTTGCGGTGCTGCTGGGTTTCGGGACGCGCGCCGCGGCCATTCTCTGCAGCGGCGAGATGGCCGTCGCGTACTTCCAGTTCCACTGGAAATTCCAGATGGGTTCCGCGTTCTTCCCGGGCGTCAATCAGGGCGAACTGGCCGTTCTCTACTGCTTCGTATTCCTCCTGATCGGCTGCCGAGGCGCAGGCAAATGGGGCATCGATAAGAAAGACTGAGCGGGCACGGCATGCCGTGCCCCTACGGATTTCCACCGTCTACCGCCTACTGACTACTGACTGGTGCTCGCTCACGTATGCCCACCTATCACGCATCGTGGATCGTTCCGATAGCGGGTCCGCCGATTCGCAACGGATGGGTTCGCACCAGCGGCGGACGCGTCGTGGCGCTCGGTGATGCCGCCGACCGCGCCTGGTCGTCAGGCGCCGGGCACGAAGACGTGGAACTGGGCGATGTGGCGGTGATGCCGGCGCTGGTCAACGCGCATACGCACCTGGAATTGTCGTGGCTGCGCGGGCGCGTGCCGCCCGGGCACAACTTCATCGACTGGGTGATGGCGCAGATGAAGCTGCGTCTGTCCCCGTTCCAGGCCGCCAGCCAGGCAACGGTTCGAACAAGCATCAGGAACGCCCTGGCCGAGATGCGGGCGTCCGGCACCGGCGTTGTCGGCGATGTCAGCAACGAGCTTCTGGAACTCGACCTGCTGGCGTCGAGCGGCCTGGTTGGTGTCGTCTTCCACGAGATTCTCAAGTTCAACGCCTCGGATCCGGCGGCATTTGTCGCGAAGGCGCAGTCGAGGATCGAGGCAGTGCCCGAGATTCCGGGGTGGAGGCTCGCCCTGGCGCCTCACGCGCCCTACTCGGTGGCGCCCGGCATCTTCGAGGCCATCCGCGACACCCGACTGCCGGAGCGCACTATCCCAACCTCCGTCCACGTCGGTGAATCGCCCGAGGAGATGGACCTGCTGCTCACAGGCGGCGGACGATGGCGCGACGTGATCCGGTCGATAGGCGCCTGGAATCGGAGCTGGGTCGTACCGCAGTGTGGCCCGATCACCTTTCTCGATCGGATGACGTTCTGGGATGCCGGGACCCTCGCCGTACACGGCGTGCAACTGAATGACACCGAGCTCGATCTGCTCGCGGCTCGCGGGGCGACCCTGGTCACCTGCCCGCGCAGCAACGTCCACGTCGGCGTCGGCGCGCCGCCGGTGGCCCGTTTCTTCAAGTCGGGCGTACGGATCGCCCTTGGCACCGACAGCCTCGCGAGCGTACTGGACCTGAACCTGTTTGCGGAACTGGCCGAACTGCACGGCCTGGCGCCAGATGTGCCGTCATCAGACCTGCTCGCGTGTGCAACGACCAACGGCGCCGTCGCGCTCGGCCTCGGAGGTGAACACGGGACGATCGAGGCCGGGAAACGGGCCGCGCTTGTCGCCGTGAAGATTCCTGCCGGCACGGCGGATGTGGAACAATGCCTGGTGTCGGGAATCACCCCCGACCTCGTGCAGTGGATCGAGTCGCCGTCGTGCTGAATCAGCTGCTGACCTACGCTTCGTTCGTGCGCATCGGCCACTCGGTCTTCGCGTTGCCGTTTGCGCTGACCGGAATGATGCTGGCGTCGCGCCGGGTGCCTCTGACGGCCGGACGCGTCATCTGGATCGTCGTGGCGATGATCACCGCGCGCAGTGCCGCGATGGGATTCAACCGGCTCGTCGACGCCCGGTTCGATGCGCTCAATCCCCGCACGGCCGGTCGCGAACTGCCCGCCGGCCGCATGAGCGTTCGTGAGGCGGTGCTGTTCGTGATGGTCTCATCGGCGGCGTTCGTGCTGGCGGCCGCCGCGCTCAACCCCGTCTGTCTGGCGCTCTCGCCGGTGGCGCTCGCGATCGTCTTCTGGTACTCGCTGGCCAAGCGGTTCACCTGGTCGACGCAGGCATTTCTGGGTCTCGCAATGGCCGTGGCGCCGGTTGGCGGATGGCTGGCAGCAGGCGGGCGCGAGGGATGGGAGCCGTGGCTGCTGGCGCTGGCGATCGGCACGTGGGTGAGCGGATTCGACGTGTTGTACGCCTGTCAGGATCTCGACTTCGACCGCGCACGCGGGCTGAAGTCGATTCCACAGCGTTTTGGCGTGGCCGTGTCGTTGGGGATTTCGCGAGGCCTTCACGTCGCGACCATCGTCTGCCTGGCTGCGTTGGGGCTGGTCGTGCCGTTGGGAGGCATCTATCTGGGCGGCGTGGCCGGTGTGGCGGTGCTGCTGGCGTACGAGCAGTCGCTCGTCTCGGTCCGCGATCTCACCCGTGTCAAGTTCGCGTTCGACCTGAACGGGTATGTCGGCATCCTGTACTTCATCACTACGGCCGCGGCCATTTATGTCCACTGACACGCTGATCCGTCCTCGGAGTTTTGTGGTTGCCATCACCGGGGCCAGCGGCGCTCTGTATGCCGCCAGGACCGCTGCGGCGCTGCTGGAGCAAGGCTGCCACCTCGATCTGGTCGTGACGGATTTCGGTCGTCGTCTGCTGCGCGACGAGCTCGACACCGAGGCGTCCGGCGACGCGCTGATGGAGTATCTTCAGACCAAGTATGGAGACGGCGTGTTGCGAGGGCACTACGCTCTGCACAGCAACCGGGACCTCGGTGCGTCTATCGCGAGCGGCAGCCGATCTGCCGACGGCATGGTGATCGTGCCGTGTTCGATGAAGACCATGGCCGGGGTCGCGAACGGGCTGTCGCGCACGCTGGTCGAGCGCGCCGCCGACGTGATGCTCAAGGAGCGGAAACCCCTGGTGATCGTGCCCCGCGAAACACCGATGAGCCTGCCGCAGCTGCGCAACATGGTGCTCTGCGCGGAGGCCGGCGTGATTGTGGTTCCCGCGATGCCCGCCTTCTATCAGGTGCCGAAGTCGCTCGATGATCTGGCCGACTTCATGGCCGGCAAGATCCTGTCGGTGCTTGGCGTGGAACACCACCTCTATCCCGCGTGGTCCGGCCAGGTCGAGCGGTGACGCCAGACGCCGCTGAACTCGGACGCGACAAGGCGCCCGCCCGCATCGGCGGGATGTTTGATGCGATTGCCCATCGCTACGATCTGCTGAACCGCGTCCTCAGCGGCGGCCTGGATGCGTGGTGGCGGCGGAAGGCGATTGCCGCCCTGGGTCTCGGCGGCGGCGAGACGGTGCTCGACTTGTGTTGCGGCACCGCTGATTTGGCGATTGCGGCGACGAGGGGACGCCGGGGCGCCAGACGGGTGGTCGGCGTCGACCTCTCGCGCGGCATGCTGCGGTACGGCGCGCGGAAACTCGTCCGGCGGGGCCTCGCCGATGCCGTCTGGCTCACGCAGGGCGACGCGATGCGGATCCCGGTGCGGTCCGGGAGCGTCGATGCGGCAGCGGTCGCCTTCGGCATTCGAAACGTGGAGGCACCGGACGTCGTATTTCAAGACGTGCTGCGCGTCCTGCGCCCGGGAGGGCGGTTCGCCGTGCTCGAGTTTGGCCTGCCGCCGACCCCGGGCATTCGACAGTTGTACCTGGCGTACTTTCGCCACGTACTGCCGCGGATCGGTCGATTGCTGTCCGGCCACACGTCGGCGTATCGCTACCTGCCGGCTTCGGTCAGCACGTTTCCCGAGCCGGGTGCGCTCGTTGCGACGTTGAAGGCGCAAGGATTTATTGACGTGCGCGCCGTCCAGTTGACCCTGGGCGTCGTCTATCTCTACAGCGCCTCAAAACGTTCGTGATGCCCCGGGATGGTTGTCCCGCCTCAATGGGCCGCAGGGCAGACGCTCCAAGCTCGGATGCTATAATCAATGTAAGTCACTGATGTACTTCAACTTCGACGATCAACACACCGATGTTTCCGGCATGGACCGCGCCATGTCGTGGCGGGAGGGCGTGCTGCTGTCGCTCGTCGTGCACCTGGCGGTGACCATCCTCGTCATCCTGGCTCCCCAGTTGTTTCCGGTCGGAAAGCCGGATGCGAGCGAAGTCGAGCAGCGAATGGCGATGATGCGGCAGCGTGAGAACGAGGCCCGGCGATTCGTCTTCGTCCAGCCGCGTGCCGAGTTCGATGCCAAGCAGAAGCCGAAGGGGTCTGACTTGTCAGACCGTGACCGCTCGACGCAGTCACCGGAACGGATGCCAAGTCCGATGAACCTGCAGCCGTTCTCGCGGGGGAATACGCCCGAGCGCATCGACCAGCCTGCGCCGCCGCCACAGATGCGGTCGCCGCAGGACGCGGCCAGCCCCGGGCAACCGGCGCCGGGACCTCCGGGACCGAGAGTGCAGGAAGATTCGGTATTGCGTGGCCTCACGGGTCCGGCGCCGCTGCCGCGGGCAGGTGCCGGGGGCGTGTCGGGGGACCGGCTGGGTGAGGCGATCCGCAACGTCCAGCGGTATGCGCCGCCGCAGATCTTCGACAATTCGCAGGGCGGGGGCCAGTTCGGATCGGCGATTCAGTTTGATACGAAGGGTGTCGAGTTCGGGCCGTGGGTCAGGCGCTTCATCGCGCAGATCAAGCGGAACTGGTTCATCCCGTACGCCGCGATGGCGCTGAAGGGGCATGTTGTTGTCACCTTCGTCGTGCACAAGGACGGCAGCATCACGGAACTGGGAGTGGCTGGCCCCTCGTCAGTTGACGCGTTCAACAACTCGTCGTTCAACGCCGTTGCCTCGTCGAATCCGACGCAGCCGTTGCCGCCCGAGTACCCCGACGAGAAGGCCCGGTTCACCGTCACGTTCTACTACAACGAACCCCCGCCAGATCGATAATGGCGCTGCCGAATCGCATCCAACAGTTCGGGTGGTTCGTGTTGCTGTCCCTCCTGGCGGCGTGGGTCGTCGTTCGTGGACTCGGCGGCCGATGAACCACGGAGACCCCGGAATCGATCGCACCGTGGTCGCCATTCTGGGACCGACCGCCAGCGGCAAGAGCGCGCTCGGACTCGCACTGGCGAAGCGGTTTGGCGGCGAGATCATCAGCTGCGATTCCACGGCCGTGTACAAAGGCTTCGACATCGGAACCGACAAGGTGCCGATCGTCCAGCAGGACGGTGTGCCGCACTACTTGGTCGATCTGGTCGAACCCTCCTGTGAGTACACCGCCGCAGACTACGCCCGTGACGCGATGCGGGCCATCCTCGACATCCGGAAGCGGGGCCGCCTTCCGATCCTGGTCGGAGGAACCGGCTTCTACTACCGGGCGCTGGTGCGCGGGCTGTTTCCGGGGCCTGCGCGGGACCCCGCGATCCGCGGCCGGCTCGAGCGGATTGCGGCGCAGCGCGGCGTGGAGCGTCTCCATCGCTGGCTGGCGCGCGTCGATCCGCCATCCGCCGTCCGGATTCAGTCGCGCGACCTGGTCCGTATCGTGCGCGCCCTCGAGGTGTACCTGAAGAGCGGCACGCCGCTGACACAGCACTTCGCCGATACGCGCGCGCCGCTCGACGGCTGGACGGTGATTGGCCTCGTGGTTGCGCCGCCGTGGACCGAGATCACGGATCGGATTGCGCGGCGCGTCGATGTCCAGTTTGCGCGCGGCATTGTCGACGAAGTGCGGCAGGCGTTAGCGATCGGGGTGCCGGCGACATCGCGGCCGTTCACCGGATACGTCTATCGGCGTGTGCTGGAGCACGTCCGCGGCGAGCGCGACGAGGCGGCGACACGCGAGCTCATCGTCCGCGAGAACCGTCACTACGCGCGGCGGCAGTTGATCTGGTTCCGCAAAGAGCCTAATCTAGTCTGGATTCACAGGGCTGGTGAACGAGACGACGCGATCGACGAAGCCGGGCGCATGATTGGTGCGCGGCTCGGCCTGATGTCGGTCACCGGTCCGCTTGCGGAGACTGCCACCGATGGCCCAGATGTCTGACACGAGAGCGCCGGCGGCCCCTGATGTCCAGGACGGCTTCCTCAACATCGCGCGGCGCAGCCGCGCCACGGTGCGGTTTCTTCTGATGGACGGCACCGACTTCGAGGCTCGCGTCACCAACTTTGATCGATTCGCCGTGCTGGTCGAACAGGACGGCATCGACAGCATGGTCTTCAAGCACGCCATCGCGTCGATCCGCGCGCCGCGCGCCACGGGCGCACCGAACCTTCCGGAGCAGGGCTGATCGTCGTCGCCTCCCCGGGCACGCCAGTCATATCGGACGGACTCATGCCGCTCCAGCCGTTCCGCCGCGTCTTCGTCATCGTCATCGACAGCGTCGGGGTCGGCGAGTTGCCGGATGCCGCCGCGTACGGCGACGCGGGCAGCAATACGCTGGGGCACATCGCGGAGCGCCATCTGCTCCGCATCCCGCATCTCAACGCCCTCGGCATCTCGCGCATTCTGCCGCTGGCCGGCCAGATCCCGCCCGCCTCGCCCGCGGCCGCCTACGGCCGAATGGCCGAGCGGTCGCCCGGCAAGGATTCGGTGACCGGGCACTGGGAGATGATGGGGCTCGTGCTCGAGCACGCGTTCCCCACGTTTCCGCACGGCTTCCCGCTCGACGCGATCCGTGAGTATGAGCGCCGCATCGGCCGCACGATTCTCGGCAACACCGTCGCGTCAGGGACGCAGATCATCGACGATCTCGGGCGCGAGCATATCCGGACGGGTCAACCGATTGTGTACACGTCCGCCGACAGCGTCTTTCAGATTGCGGCACACGAGGACGTGATCCCGGTGCCGGAGCTGTACCGAATCTGCGAGATCGCCTACGAGATGTTCGGTCTGGGCATGGGTGTCGGCCGGGTGATTGCCAGGCCGTTCGTTGGCCAGCCAGGCCACTTCACGCGAACCTCGAACCGGCACGACTATGCATTGGCGCCGTTCGAGCCGACGCTGCTCGATCGGCTGACGGCGAAGGGCGTGCCCGTGATCGCGATCGGCAAGATCCGTGACCTGTTTGCCGGGCACGGAATTGCGGAGGCCGTTCATACGACGTCGGATTCGGACGGGATGGATGCCGTCGATCGCGCAATCGCGTCGGCGCCCGATGGCCTGATCTTCGCCAACCTCGTCGACTTCGACACCCAGTACGGCCACCGCAATGACGTGGCAGGGTACGCGGCGAATCTCGAGCGGTTCGACCTGCGCCTGGGTTCGTTGCTTCCATGCTTGCGGGTTGATGACCTCCTGGTGATCACGGCAGACCACGGCAACGATCCCACCACGAGTTCGACCGACCACGCGCGTGAGTACGTGCCGCTGCTGATGTACGGGGCGCGCGCGGTCGCCGGCGTCGACCTCGGCACCCGCGATACCTTTGCCGACCTCGGCCAGACGCTGGCCGACCTGTTTGGCGTCGGGCCGCTGCGACATGGCCGGAGCGTTCTCCGGAAGATCGTCAGGCAGGGCACGTAGGAGACCAGGAGAGGAGACCGCTTGTGCCGACGATCCGCGAAGTTCTCGAGCAACGCGAAGAGCGCATGCTGGCGCCGCAGGCGGCCCGGAGCGCGGCCAGCCGGGGCCGGCTGTGGCCTGAGCCTGAAGACGACATCCGTCCGGCGTTCCAGCGCGATCGTGATCGCATCGTGCACTGCAAGGCGTTCCGCCGGCTCAAGCACAAGACCCAGGTCTTTTTCGCTCCGACCGGCGATCATTACCGGACCCGGCTGACGCATACGCTTGAGGTCTCGCAGATTGCGCGGACCATCAGTAAGGCGCTGGCCCTCCAGGAAGAACTGACCGAGGCCATCGCGCTCGGGCACGACCTGGGCCACACGCCCTTCGGCCACCAGGGAGAGCGCGTGCTCGCCGACCTGGTGCCTGGCGGGTTCGAGCACGATCATCAGAGTCTGCGCATCGTTGACGTGCTCGAACGGAATGGTGCCGGGTTGAATCTGACCATCGAGGTTCGAGACGGTATCTCCAAGCACTCGAAGGGCAAGCGCGGAGCGCCGATTGGCCCGGACGTGCCTGATGCGGCATTGACGCTCGAGGGGCAGATCACGCGCCTCTCGGATCTGATCGCGTACGTCAATCACGACATTGACGATGCCGTTCGGGCAGGCATTCTCGATATTGGTTCGCTTCCGGCCGGGCCGACGAAGGTATTGGGCCTGACGCACTCGGGGCGAATCGGGCGGATGGTCGCCGACGTGGTGAACGCGACGCTCGAAGGCGGCCTGTCAGAGATCCGGATGACCGAGCCGGTGCTTCAGGCGATGCTTGAGCTCCGGAGTTTCCTGTATGCCACGGTGTACGAGAATCAGCTGTCAACTGCCGAATTCAAGAAGGCGGCCGGCATTCTGGGCGGGTTGTGGGAGAAGGTCCGAGAGCAGCCGGAGCGGTTCCTCGACGGCCCGACGCTCGAGCGCGACGGCCTCGACGTGGCGGCGAGCGATTTCCTGGCCGGCATGACCGATCGGTACGCCGTCGCCCTGTTTGAGCATCTTTTCATACCCAAACCCTGGGTCGCGCTGTCGGGCCGCTGGGACGACCGGCTGGAATAGGCTGACTCGGCTTTCGGCCCATGGTATAGTTGAAAATCTGTGCATGTGCCGGAAGTCGCGACAGATGAGTGACTTGCTGCTGGATGTCAGCCAGATGCGCGACGCGCATGTTCGCGTCGAGCGGACGATAGCCGCCGATGCGCTGGCCAACGACGCGGGTCTGTTCGGCGTCAGCGGGCCGGTGAGCCTGACTGTGGCGATCCAGAAGGATCGCCAGCAGTTCCGGCTGACAGGCAGGATACAGGCGACGCTCGAACTCGAGTGCAGCCGGTGCCTGGTCGGTTTCGAAATGCCGGTTGACGAGGCCTTCGACGTGCTCTACCTGCCCCATTCCGAGGCCAAGGGAGATGGGGAGGTGGAGATCGAGGACGACGATCTGTCAACCGCGTATTTCAGTGACCAGCGTATCGACCTCGGCCAGCTGGTGATGGAGCAGTTCTTCATGGTGGTCCCGATGAAGCCGCTCTGCGCCGCGACCTGCCGGGGTTTGTGCGCGATGTGCGGCGCGAACCTGAACAGCGGTTCGTGCTCGTGTGCGGTGCGGTGGGAGGACCCGCGGTTGGCGGTGCTCCGGGAGATGAAGAAGGAAACCTAGTCATGCCGAATCCAAAACGACGACATTCCAAGCAGCGGACCGCCAAGCGGCGCACGCACGACGCGCTCAAGCCCGCCTCGCTCGGCCAGTGTCCGCAGTGCCACGAAGCCAAGGCCCCTCATCAGATCTGCCTCCACTGCGGGTACTATCGCGGGCGGCAGGTTCGCGAGGTCGAAGAGACCTAGCCAGACATGCGGGTAGCCGTTGACGCCATGGGGGGCGACCGGGCCCCCCGCGTGGTCGTGGAGGGGGCAGCGGCCGCTGTCCGGGCGACCGGAGTGGGCGTGACGCTGGTTGGTCCTCCGGAGTTGCTGCGCGAAGAACTGGATCGGCTGCCAGACTCCGCGGCGCTCGACATCACTATTGCGCCTGCGGCCGACGTGGTCGGCATGGGTGAGACGCCCGCCCGCACGCTCAGGCGCAAACCTCAGGCGTCAATCAAGGTCGCTGCCGAATTGGTGGCCAACGGTGAGGCCGACGCGCTCTTCAGCGCGGGCAATACTGGCGCGACCGTGCTTGCCGCTTACACCGCGCTGGGACTGCTTGAGGGCGCCGAACGGCCGGCCCTGGCCGCCGCGGTGCCGACGCAGTCTGGAACGGCCGTCCTGCTCGACGTCGGAGCCAACGCGAACTGCCGGCCGCGTCACCTGCTGACCTTCGGCATCATGGGCGCTGTGTTCGCCCGCGTCGGCCTGGGTACGGGAGAACCGCGAGTCGGGCTGCTGTCGATTGGCGAGGAAGAGACCAAGGGCAATGCGCTCACGCGTGAGGGGCACGCCCTGCTGAAGGCCAGCCGCCTCCAGTTCATCGGGAATGTCGAGGCGCGAGACGTATACTCCGGGGCGGCCGACGTCGTCGTCTGTGACGGCTTCACGGGCAACGTCGTGATCAAGGTGAGCGAAGGCGTGGTTGAGATGATCGACGCGGTCTGGCAGCATGGCGCGTTTCTCGAGCGCGGAACACCGGGGCAATCGGCCGCGGTCGAGGCGTTCGAGCGGTTCAGGACGCGCGTCGACTACTCAGAGTACGGGGGCGCGCCGCTGCTGGGCGTCGCTGGCGTGTGCATCGTCGGGCACGGCCGATCGTCGGAGAAGGCCGTGCGGAATGCGATTGTCATGGCGCATCGGTTCGCCACCGACGGCCTGGTGCCGCGGATCCGGCAGGAGTTGTCGATGCTGCGGGGGATGGCGTTGTGATTGCGTTCTTGTTTCCGGGACAGGGGTCGCAGAGAGTCGGGATGGGGCGTGCGTTCGCCGACGCGTACCCCGTGTGCCGCGACGCGATGGCGGAAGCCGACGAGGCGCTGGGCGAGGATCTGAGCGGGCTGTGCTACAACGGGCCCGAAGACAAACTGGTCCTCACCGAGAATACGCAACCTGCGATCCTCGCCGTGAGCGTGGCGCTCGCTCGCCTGGTCGTGTCGAAGGGCGTGCGGCCTGCGTTTGTCGCCGGCCATAGCCTGGGAGAGTACTCCGCACATGTGACGGCTGGCACGATCACGTTTGGTGACGCGCTGAGAGCCGTGAGGCGGCGGGGTCGGTACATGCAGGAGGCCGTTCCGGTCGGGCAGGGGGCCATGGCGGCGATTCTGGGTCTCGATGCGGATCAGGTTGCCGCCGCGTGTGCCGAAGCGGCGCAGGGCGACGTGGTGAGCACGGCGAATCTGAACGCGCCCGGGCAGATCGTCATCGCCGGGTCGAAGGAGGCCGTCGCGCGGGCGATTGTGCAGGCGAAAGCGCGAGGGGCCCGGCGGGCGATTCCGCTGCCCGTGAGCGCCCCGTTCCATTGCGCGCTCATGAAGCCGGCCGAAGCCCGGCTGGCGCCGGAACTGCGCGCCCTGGCGGCATCCGATCCGGTCGTGCCGGTCGTGGCTGACGTCGATGCCGAACCGAAGCGTGATGCCCGGTCGGCCATCGAGGCGCTGGTGACGCAGGTGTCGTCGCCGGTCCGTTGGGAAGAGGTAATGCAACGGCTTGCATCCGAAGGCATCCGCAAGTATCTTGAAGTGGGACCCGGAACGGTGCTGACTGGGCTTGGACGTAAGATTATCAAGGACGGGATCTTCCTGACGCTCGAGGCTCCGGCGGACCTCGACGTGGTCGTGGCCGATTTGTTGTCGTAGACCCTGAGCGAACGAAAGTGGACGGCGCGACGAGTGAGTCGAAGGGCTGTCAGTCCCGAGCGAACGAGCGTGGCACGGGAGGCGAGTGAGTCGAAGGATCGTGAATGCAGGTGAATTGCAGGAGAGTCGGACGGGAACGATGGTGGATTTGACCGGAAAAATCGCGGTCGTGACTGGCGGGGCCAGAGGAATCGGCCAGACGATTGCGGCCGTGCTGGCTGGATGCGGGGCTCATGTCGTCGCGGCCGACGTGATGGCGGCCGGCGCATCCGGGGCAGCGGCCACCGGTGGCGCGGGCGCCGTTGAGACGGCCGTCATGGATGTGACCGACGCCGCCGGGGTCGAGGCGACGATCGCGGATGTCATGGCCCGCCACGGGCGCGTCGACATCCTGGTGAACAACGCCGGCATCACACGCGACCAGTTGCTGATGCGCATGAAGCGGGACGACTGGGACCGCGTGCTCAACGTGAACCTGACGGGCGCCTTCATCTGTTCGCAAGCGGTGCTGCGGCCCATGATGAAACAACGCGCCGGCCGGATCATCAGCATCAGTTCGGTGGTCGGCCAGATGGGCAACGCCGGACAGTCGAACTACGCGGCGTCGAAGGCCGGGCTGATTGGATTCAGCAAGGCGCTCGCCCGCGAAGTGGCGTCGCGCAACATCACCGTCAACGTGGTGGCGCCGGGCCTCATCGACACCGAGATGACGCGCGCCCTGCCGCCCGAGACGCAGAACGAGTGGCTGGGCAAGGTGCCGCTCGGGCGCTTCGGCAGTCCGGAAGATATCGCGTCGGCCGTCTGTTTCCTGGCCTCGAACGAGGCTTCGTACATCACGGGGCAGGTCCTTGCCGTCAACGGCGGGATGTATACGTAGGAGGATGCATGTCTGCGGTTGCTGACAAGGTCAAGAAGATCATTGTGG